>JBBQYD010000131.1:0-11415 GCA_038209025.1 Verrucomicrobiota bacterium
CAGCAGGACGACAAAAAATACTGATACCCGGCAGGCCCGAGCAGGGACCTCACGCGGAATGCGCCAGGGTGTCAAACGGCTCGCCCTGCCACACCCTGTCTGCTTAACTCAGGCGCATGGGCATGACCACGTAGAGGAACGGCCCGTTAATCTTGAAGACCCCAGGACTGAGTTCATCGATCAACTCAATAAAAACCTCGTCATTGGCCAACGCATTCAGCGGGTCGATCAAATACTTCGGATTGAAGGCAATGGCGATATCCGGCCCTTTGTAGTTGATAGCCAGAGATTCTTTGGCCTCGCCAACCTCCGGGGCGTTGGCAGTAATCTCCAGTTTGTTCTTGCTGAAGCTCAATTTGACGGAATTTGACTTCTCATTCGTCATGATTTCCGCACGGCGCAAGGCATGCAGGAATTCTTCGCGAGCCAGCGGCACACGCTCGCGCATCTCAGATGGTATGACCTGGCGATAATTGGGATAGTTTCCTTCAATCAACTTGCTGACGATGAGAACGCCGGAGCTCTTCTCATCTTTCAGGAAAAAGGATGAATAGTTGTCACCATAGCGGAGTTCTACCTCGCCTTTATCCAGCAGCAGGCGATTCAATTCGCCAACGGTTTTCCCCGGTAGGATGAATTCGCCCTGGCTGACATCGGTAACATCCACGTCTTCATCCGCCAGCGCCAGCCGGCGCCCATCGGTGGCCACCACCGTCATCTTGTGATCCTTCAAGCTGATGAAAATGCCATTGAGCACAAAACGGGATTCGTCCACTGACATGGCGAAGGAGGTTTTACGGATCATCCCTTTGAGCGTCTCCTGCGGCAGAACAATTTTCCGGTCATCCTTCAATTGCGGAATGGGAGGAAACTCATCCGCGCTGAGCCCGTTAATCTTGTAAAAGGAAGCTCCGGAAGAAATGGAGCAGTTATGCTTTTCGTCAACTTCCAGGTCGATTTCCAGGTTCGTCAACTCGCGGACGATTCCAAAGAGTTTTTTAACGGGCACGGTGGAGGAGCCTGGCCGTTTCACTTTCGCTTCCACGGAGCAGGAGATAGTGACATCCAGATCCGTGGCGATCAGTTCCAGGCGGTCATTCTCGGCGCGCAGCAGGACGTTGGATAGAATGGGCAAGGTCGTGCGGGTGCTGACCACGTTTTGCACGGTCTGCAATCCATTAATGAGCTGCTCCTTCGAGATGGTCAGGTTCATGAGTGCCTTACTATGTACTTGTTTATGTACACTAAATTATCCGTATTATGGGGTGTGAATAAGCCAAACAACCCACAGTGTCAAGGTCAGGTCAACGACTTGCGCCAGTAAATTCCCGCGCATAGTTCCGGCAGTAACTTCCAGTAACTCGGATTTCTCCGGGTTATCCACTCTGTCCCCAACTCATTAACACTCTATGCGTGGGTTATACGCGGGTTTGTACACCGGGTCACAATGTTCGGCAGCGCCCCGAGCGCGTAATCCACTTCGGCTGGCGTGGATCCCCTTCCCAGCGAAAACCGGATCAGGGAGTTTGCCATGCTTTCCAGTCCGATAGCCCTGATGACATGGGATGGTTCCAAAGACCCAGCCGAACAGGCCGACCCGCTCGACGCGCATATTCCTTCCAAATCCAACCCCGCCAGCAATCCGATATTATCCGCGCCCCTCACCACAAATGCAACCGTATTAGGCAGCCGGTCTTCAGCCGGACCTACCAGCGTGACTGCCGGGATGAGGGCAAGTCCGGCACGCAATCGCTCAGTGAGGCCAATCAGCCGTTCTCTGGGGAAAACCGGTTCGCGAACAAACCGCTCCAGGCATTCCACCATTCCGGCGATCGCCGTCAGGTTCTCGGTTCCGGCCCGGCGTTCGTTTTCATGTCCGCCGCCAAATAAAATGGGCTCCGGCTGCAAGGGAGAACGGACATACAACAAACCTGAGCCTTTAGGACCATACATTTTATGCGCGCACACGGATACCAGGTCCGCGTTAAACTGGTCCACGCGGGTAAAAGGCTGCTTGCCAAACCATTGCACCGCGTCGGTATGAAAAACAATACCGCGCTCACGACACAACGCGCCCAACTCCGCCACGGGTTGAATGGTGCCAATCTCGTTATTCGCCGCCATCACGGAAACCAGGACTGTGTCCGGACGAAACGTCCGGGCCAGGTCATCGGGCGATACCCGGCCCCAGCGGTCAACCGGTAGAACGGTGAGGTCAAAGCCTTCCTTGCGCGCCAGATGCTGGCAGGCGTGAAGGACCGCATGATGTTCCACGCCGGAGGTGATCAGATGCCGCCCCTTGTGGCGGAGAAGCCGCGCCATGCCGAAGATGGCCAGATTCGAACTTTCCGTGCCACCGCTGGTGAACACCAGTTCGCTCGGCTTGCACCCTAATACCGTTGCCGTGCGATCCCGGGCCTGATCCAGCCACGCACGAGCACGACGGCCCAGATGATGCACACTGGACGGGTTTCCCCAGTTCGTGGCCTGCAAAGGCAGCATGGCCTCCCCCACCCGGTCATCGAGCGGCGTGGTGGCGTTGTAATCAAAATAGACCGTCAACACGGCTTTAACCAAGCATGAACCGGAAGCGGAAGCCAGATCTGATTGGGCAAAAAAAACCGGGCTAGTCAGTCAGGGGATGACCGAAGAGCCCGGGGAATTTTCGAAACAGTACAACAGTAGGATTACGTAGAAAATCGGCTGTGAGCTGTACTAACTCGACGCCGAAAGCATAAAATTGATCAAAGAACAATGCCTCACTTAAGACATATGCAGCTAGTTATTGTTTAGCTGTCTGGGCTATAGTTAACCATAAACCCTTATCGGTGTCAACGGTCAAACGAAAGTATTAATTATTCTTCAAATCCGTATTAACCGCCTGTTTTCTGGAACACCTTAAGCATAGTCTGTTTCCGCCCTTTTGCAACTCCGGAGCACGGTTTTTTTGTCTCCTTAAGGGCATGCTTCATTTATGCCGTTCCATGTTCTTTACCAACATCTTAACCGGCACGAAGCACTCGTTATGGCCGGCCGGCCGGTCGTGCGCGGCAAGCCTATTCCTGAACCCCAACGCGATAAAAGGCGGGGACGGCGTTCGTTGCGGTGGTATCGGTATAAGTGGTGGTGCCTGCCTGGCCGACGATATTGCTTTGCAGGGAAATAAAGGCGGGCTGCGCGGCGAGATGGGTGGCGCGCTGGAGAAAATAGGTTCGCGAGGCCACACTTTGCCAGCCCACTTGAAATCCAGAGCCGCTGTTGGAGGGGGAAAACATTTTCAGGACGGAGAAGCGGTTTTTGGGATCGGTGCCCGCCCGCCATTCCTGCCAGTTGTTGAGGCCGTCGAGGTCGCTATCCGCGGAGTCCGCTGAACCATCCGTGGACAGGCCATAGTGGCTGGCCCAGACGTATGAGAGCCTTGATGAAGGCGTTTGATATTCATAGGCCCCGACGTCCACCGTGCCGCCGCTGATGCGCGGAAGGTTCTCATAATCAGGACCGCCAGGCGCGAAAGCGTTGTTCCCGGAATTGATGCAAGGGGAGGCGCTTTGGAGGTGAAGGTCGCCAGCCACAACGTTCAGGAACGCGGGCTGGTTTGTGAAATTGCCAATCCCGTTGGTTGGCAAAGGAGCCGTGCAGGAGTAGGCCAGGATACTGCGCTCGTCGTAGTTGGTATGGATCGACGCGCCGGCCAGCCTGTTGTAATAAACAATGCTGTTGGTGGCTTTAGAGGCCGAGAGCCCTGGATCGATGTTGGTGGCCTCATTCCCAACGACGGTACAGTTGAATAGGGTGCAGCCAATCGTGCCGCCTCCCCACGAGGCGGTATTGCTAGCCACAACGCAATCCTGCAAGGTGGCGGAAACCGCACCGCCGCCATTGAGAGCCGAATTGAAGAACAACCCGCAGTTCTTGATAATTCCCCCGCCCACACCGCCGCATTCATCAGCCGAGTAATTCCAGGCCACCAGGCAGTTCGTCATGTTCACCGCGTAAGTGCCGGCGGCGATTGGCAGAAACCCATAGATCTCAAGGCGGTTGCTCAAAACCGAACAGTTGTTCATGCTCCCATAAATCAAGCCGCCAGCGGCCATATCCGCTTGGTTGCCGGCCACGGTGCAATGATCCATATCGCACTGATAACCGCCACCGCCGTAACCTCTAAAGAGCGGTCCAAAGTAAGGTGCGGCGTTGCTGATCACCAGGCACTCGCTTAAAGCACTGGTATGGACGCCTCCCCCCTCCGTGCCCCGGTTCCCAGTAATGGTGCAGCGAGTGAGCCGCCCGGAATGAACACCACCGCCGCCAGACGCCGCGTTTCCGGTGATCGTGCAATCCACAAAGCGGCCGAAGCAGGCTCCTCCACCATAGTAAGCCGCGCTGTTCCCGGTCAGGACGCAATTGGAGACCAGCGTGGAAGGTTCGTTGCACCAGAGCCCGCCCCCGCTTTGTTCCAGGAAAATATCCCCGGTCGCAAGGGTGAGCCCGTTGGCAAGCGTGAACCCGATCACTGCGGCGCCATTCGTCAGATACAGACAACGCCAGGGGCTGTTCCCATTGGTCGTTCCCTCAATGATGGTAGCCGCGGGGCCATTGACGCTTTTCAGCAGGAGCGGCTTGGTCACGGCCACACGATTGCTCAAGGCTCCGAACACACTGCAGCCGCCCGCGCGATAAACGCCGTTACTGACCAGGATAGTCGCGCCAGCAATGCTGGCCGCGCCCACGGCATGCTGGATATTCGTGGCGGCCGTGGGCCAGGTGCCATACGGAGAAGCCGGCGTCCGGTTGCCCGCCGCAACATAGTGAATCTGCTGGGCCACGATGTGGACCGTGACCGTCGCGCTGATTCCGCCCGGGTTGCTGATGTTATAAGCGCGCAAAACCACGGGGTAATCTCCAGCGCTTGCCCATGATCGCGTAACCGTGAACCGGTTGCTTGCCACGTTGCCGCCACCGAGATCCCAAACCAGGCCGCTGGCCGCACCATTCACCAGGGCAGAAAAGGAGAGTGGATAGCCCGCCACCGCGTTCGTGTATTCGGCGCGGATCATCGCCGTGAGCTGGCCCACAGCGGAGGCGGCGCTAAACTCGTCGCACCCCATCGACGGCGGATTGAGCCAAGGCTCGCCTTCGAGGTCCGCACCCGCGGCATAGGTGCCACTGCCGGCGGCCCGGCACGGGGATGACGCGGTCAACCGATAAAATCCGGCTAATTGCGGTTCGGCGCTGATGTTGCCCGGGCCCGGTGCCAGCGGAGTGGAGCAGGAGTAATGGAGCGCGCTGCCCTGGTAATTGGAGCCCATTGGTGCGGAGTTGTCGTAGGCAATGGAGTTGTTCAACGTTCCCTGGTAAGCGCCCCCGCCATATAGAGCCGAGGAGTTGCCCACCAGCGTACAGTTGTTCAGCACGCAATTGTAGCTGCCGCCGCCGGAAAGCGTCGCGGAGTTGAGCGTTGCCTGGCTGTTGTTCAGGGTCCCATTATCCACCCCGCCGCCGACGTTGGCCCGGTTGCCACTCACCACACACCGATACAGCGTCGCGGAGCTGGCGCCGCCGCCCAGGTTTTTGGCGGAGTTGCCGGTTACCGTGCAACCCTCCAGGGTTCCCTGGCTAGCGCCGCCGCCGTTGGTGCTGGCCGTGTTCCCGGAGATCACGCAATTGGTTAGGCACCCGGACTGGCTGCCTCCACCGTACGCCGCGGTATTGCTTCGGATGGTGGAATCCTTGACCGTGCAGCCGGAGGTTCCTCCCCCATAATTTCCGCTATTGCCCAAAACCACGCATTCGTACAAGGTGGCCCCCACCGCGCCGCCGCCATAGTAACCGGCGGAGTTGTTGCTGAACGTGCAACTCTGAAAAATGCCATCGCCGGCACCGCCACCGCTGCCACTGGACGTATTCGCCACCACAACACAGTTCGTCAACGGAGACGAATAAGCTCCGCCGCCGGTGCCGTTGTAATCCGTCTGCGCGAACGCGGAGTTGTTGGAGAGGACACAGGAAATCAGGGTGCTGCTCCACGCGCCCCCGCCCCAAGCCGCCGCATTCCGCGACAGGGAGCAGCCCGAGAGCGTGCTGCTGGCAACCCCCCCGCCGCGTCCGTTGGTGGCAAGGTTTGAGATGAGCGTGCAGCCGGCCAGAGTGCTCGCGCAGGTGCCGCCTCCTTCGTCGCCGGCGGAATTGCCCGTGAGCGTGCAGTTGGTCAACATGGCGGAATGTGCCCCGCCACCAAGCCGGGCACTATTCCCGCTTAAGGTGCAGTTGAGCAGTTGTCCAAAAGAGATTCCACCACCCAGGTTAAAAGCGCTGTTTCCCGCAAGGACACAGTTGGAGAGCAGCACCGAGGTTGAGCCGCACCAGGCCGCCCCGCCGCTTTGGTCCAGTAACCGGTCATTGGTGGCGAGCGTCGCGCCGTTGGTGAGCGTGAAGCCCATCAAACTGGAGCCGGCGCAGAGGGAGACGCACCGCACCGCCGCCGCACCATTCGTGGTGCCGGGGACCTGGTTGCCCTGGATCAGAGTCACCCCCGGGCCGTTCACGCTGCGCAGCGCCAGCGGTCGGGTCACCGCCACGCGATTGCCGCACTCTCCGGCGCCCACCCGCGAAGCGCCTGAGGCGTAAATGCCGTTGCTCACGAGCACCAGGCTGCCGGGGATCGTGCAGGCATTGACCGCATCCTGGAGGTTCGTAGCCGCCGTTGCCCACGACGCATACGGGGGCGTCGGCTGGATACTTTGCTGCCGCACATAGGCCACCGGCTGGGGCACCACCTGGATCATCAGCGTGGTGCTCGCCCCCCCGGGGTTGCTCGCATTGTAAGCGGTTAAGGTGACCGGATAACTGCCCGTGGTGTTCCACACCCGCGACGTCTCAAACCGGTTCGTCACCCGGGTGCCGTCGTCAAGGCTCCAGACCGCCAACGTGGCCGCGCCGGTTACGACGGCGTTGAACTGGACGGACACGCCCGGCGCGATGTTCGTGTAGGGTGCCAGGATTTGGACGCTGAGCGGGCCGGTCGCGGTTCCGGAGTAAAATTCATCACAACCGATGGAGGGCGGGGCAAGCCACGCCTCGCCATCGATGTCCACCGCCCGGGCGTAATTCGAATTGCCAGCCTCGCGGCAGGGTGAACCAGCCGTCAGCCGGAAGGCTCCGGCGAGTTGAGGCTCACCGTCAATGCAGCCGCTATAAGTATCAGGCAGCGGTGTCGTGCAGCAATTATTGAGCGTGGAGCCGATGTAATTAGAGTCCTCTGGCGCATGGTTGTAATAAATGATGCAATTTCTGAGAGTGCTGACATACGCGCCGCCGCCATAGCCGCCGGCGGTGTTGCCGGTGATGGTGCAGTTCGTCAAAGTGCCCTGGTAGGTGCCACCGCCACCGATACCCGCCGCATTCCCGCTCAACCCGCAATTTCTCAGCGATCCCAGGCAGGTCCCGCCCCCGTTCGTAATCGCGGAGTTGTTCGAGATGAGGCAATTGTTGAGCGCTGCGGAATAGGCCCCGCCCCCTCCGCTGGCCGAGTTGCCAGCCACCGTGCAATTCGTGAGCGTCCCCAGGTAAGCGCCGCCGCCATGCGCCCGGGCGCCATTCGAGATCAGTGCGCAGTTTGTCAGGTAGCAACTGGCCGCCCCTCCGCCCGAGATGGAGGATGCATTCGCCGTCAACGTGCAATCCCGCAAAGCCGCGGAAGCGGCCCCCGCTCCGTTGGTGGCGGTGTTGCCCGTGAACTGGCAATTGTACAACGTGCCCTGGTAAACACCGCCGCCCGAGCCGCCGGCGGAGTTGCCGCTGAACACGCAGTTGGAGATCACCGAACTCGACGACCGGCAGTATGCGCCGCCGCCTCTCAATTCGCTGGACGATCCTGTGTTCCGAGTGGCGCCGTTAGCCAGGGTGAAGCCGATCAACGCCGAGTTGGTGGTCACATAAACGCACCGGATCGCGCCATCGCCGTTCGTCGTTCCAGGCAACTGGTATCCCTCAATGATCGTTACCGCCGGACCGTTCACGCTTTGAACGGTGAGTCCTTTGTCGAACACCACCCGGCTGCCCAGCAGACCGCTGACTACCCGTTCGCCCGTGTTATACACGCCATTGGTCACCAATATCACGTCGCCGGGATTGCTGAAGTCAATCGCGTCCTGAATCGTGGTGGCAGCGCTGCTCCAACCCGTGAAGGGCCACTCCGGAAAGGAATTCCCGGCGTCCACATAGCGCGTCTCAGCTCCGGCATTCAGTGCGGCGCACAAAAACAGAAGGGGTGTGCTTGGAAAACGGATGCCTTTCATGGTGGCCAGGGTTGGTTAGTGGTTGGCAAAAACTAACCAAAGGGGGCTCCAACGCGCAACGCAAATCTCGTTTTGCTCACGCCGCTGGGCATCATTGGCAGTGGGTGGTGATAAAGCCAGACCTTTAATTGGGCCGGCGTTGAGGTTTGATTTTGTCCGACCCTTTTTCTCAGCCTCAGGTGTTTGTTACAAACAATTTCCCCGGCAACTGCTTTACCAGCCGTTTCATTTCCAGGCTCAGCAGAGCTACGGAAGTCGCCGAGGCGGGCAGGCCGCTGTTGCGGATGACCTCGTCGATGCTGAGCGATTCCTCGCTCAGGCTGTCATAGACTTTCTTCTCGTTGTCCGATAGCTCCAGGGCAGGCAGTTGGCCCGTTACGGCGGCTGAAGGCGGTTTGTTGCTCGGCGGGAACAGGTATTCGAACTCGCTGAGGATGTCTTCGGCCCCCTCGCAGAGTTTCGCGCCCTTCTTTATCAGCTCATGGCAGCCTTTGCTGCGGGGCGAATCGATCCGGCCCGGCACCGCAAAGACCTGGCGGCCGTATTCGTTGGAAAAGTTCGCGGTGATGAGCGAGCCGCTGGTGAGGTTGGCCTCGACCACCACGGTGCCGAGGGTCATGCCCGCCACGATCCGGTTGCGGATGGGGAAGGATTGCTTGTCGCCGCGGCGGTTAAACGGGAACTGGGTGACTAACGCGCCGTTGGCGGCTATCCGTTCGTACAGCTCCGCGTTCTCCGGCGGGAACACCAGGTTGATTCCGGTGCCCAGGATAGCCAGGGTGCGGCCTTTGGCCGACAAGGCACCCTGGTGGGCCGCTGAGTCGATGCCCCGGGCGCCGCCGCTCACCACCGTCACCCCCAGGTAAGCCAGTTGGTAGGCGAGCTTGCGCGCCGTCTCCACGCCGTAATGAGTGGTCATCCGTGAGCCCACCATCGCCACGGCGTTTTTGTCTTTGCTCAGGAGCCTGCCCTTTACGTAAAGGACGATGGGAGGATCATAAATCTGCCGGAGCAATTCCGGATACTCGGGGTCGGATTGGATCAAGAGGTGGCAGCCGAAATCCGAAATGCGTTTCAGCTCGGCGGCTAAATCGATGGTTTTCTCCCAGGTGACAATGGCCTCGGCGGTGTCCTCCCCGATGCCCCGCGCGCGCAGCAGTTGCTCACGGGAGGCGCTCAGGATGGCCTGGGGTCCGCCAAAAAGTTCCAGCAATTGACGGACCCTTACGGGGCCCACGCCGTCGATCAGGTTCAAAGCCGCAAATGCTTCACGCGCATCCATGGTGCGTGCATAGCGGCTTTGGGGAGGTCAAGCAAGCATGATTGCGCTAAACTCGAATAATCGATGGCCACTTGCTCCCGGCGTTTCGTGCTCATGACCCTGCCCCGTGGCCGCGGATTGCGTAGCGCAGGCGTCCCCGCCGGTCGGGTTTAGGCGGCGTCTAGCAGCCTGCGGGCGTTTGATACCGCCGCGGTACAGGAACAGGCCAAGGACTACTGCCCGCTGAACATCTGGAGGCAGAAACCTCACTGGCCGATCAAGCCGGTGGCAGGCGTTGATTGACGAGGAAATCGTCACCGAGTCGTAACACAACCGCCGTGAAGGCGCCACAAACGGAGGTCTATTATGTCCTGCAAGCGACCGGTCCTAATGGCAGCCCTGGGTGAGGAATGCCGGGCCGGGTGCGAGTGAAAACGGAAAACGCAGGTTCTGACATGACGCCATTTTTTGCCAACGCACTCCAGTTCGCCTTTGATAAGGCAACAATCGAAGGAAAGGTCACCATCGGGATCCTCGTCATCGTCTCCTTGTTTAGCTGGACGGTGATGATTACCAAAGGCAGGCAGATCTTCCGCGCTCAACGGGCGGGCAAGAGATTCTACGCCGCCTACCGCCAGGGTCGTGATCCGCTGGAGCTTTTTCAGCGCAAAGAGGAATACTCCGGCTGCCCGGCGTTCGAGGTGTATAGCGCTGGAGCCGAGGAGCTGGCCTATCACTTGAAGAACAACCCGGTGGAAGTGAGGCGGCGCCGGGGCAAGCCCAAAAGCCCGCCACCCGCCGCGGTGCGAGAGGCGCAAACCGATCTGCTAGCCCGGTCGGCAGTGTATAAGGTCAGCCTGGGTTCGTTCGAAGCGGTCAAGGTGAGCCTGGAACGGGAGGTCAGCGCCCAGGCCTTGTCGCTGGAAAAAGGGATGATCATTCTCTCTACCGCGGTTGCGGGAGGCCCTTTCATCGGGCTATTGGGTACCGTCTGGGGCGTTATGGAGACTTTCTCCGGAATCGCCAAGGTGCAGGCGGCGAGCCTCACGGCCATGGCTCCGGGAGTGGCCGGGGCCCTCATCGCCACGGTGGTCGGCCTGTTCGTCGCCATTCCAGCGATGTTCGCCTACAACTACATGATCACGATGGTGCGGGCCATCACGCAGGAATTGGACAACTTCGTTTCTGAATACGCGACCGCCATCGAGCATACCTACGTTGACAACCGCTCGGTGGCCGATGAGGTGGCCGATGCCCTGCGCGAGGTCTTCCCGGAACGGATTAAGCCGGACCCTGAGCCCAGCAGGCCTTTTGTCCTGGCCCAAGCCGCAACTTAAACCCGGTGTTACAACCCATGAAAAAATACTCTGCCAGCCAGCACCATACGTTGTCCGAGCTGAACATCACGCCGCTGCTGGACTTGGCCTTCGTGCTGCTCGTCATCTTCATTATCACCACCGCTCCGGCAGTGAACGACTTGAACATTTCGTTGCCCGCGGCATCGAGCCGGCCGAAGGATGCGCCCTCGAAGGTCAACTACATCACGGTGGACAATGCGGGCAAGATCTTCCTCAACACGGTGGAGATGACCGAGAACGACCTGCTGCGGACGCTGGTCGAGTTCCGAAAACAGGATCCTGACCTCAACGTTGTTGTGCGTGGCGACAGCCGGATTCAGTATCAGAAGGTCGTCGGGGTTCTGGATGTGCTGGTCTCCGCCAATGTCAGCAAGGTGGGGCTGGCCACCGAGACGGTGGCTGCGGTCAATTAGCCGAGCCGCGACCTCTCCACCCAAGTCCGACGTCACCCCCTCAGAAGGATACCAGCCGAGCCGGCTGCCCCACCGACCAGGTTATGGCC
>JBBQYD010000132.1:0-11406 GCA_038209025.1 Verrucomicrobiota bacterium
GATACGGAGCTGTACGGGGGTGCGACAAAATAGTCACCATCAGGCGGCCTTGCGGGATTCCTCGGCAGCCTGGAGGAGGCGGAGGCGGAGATAATCGCTCTGGTTGAGCCGGTCCCAAGCTTGGTTGAATTGATTGCTAAAGAGGCTGCAGCGCAAATCCAGAACGTGAGTGGCCCCGGGCTCCGACCAGAGCATGCCGGAGCCCTTGCAGCGCCCGCCGATAACGGTCTTGCAGCCGGCCTCCACGACTCCGGAACCGTAGAAGAAGCCCAAGGCGCGATAAGTGCCGTAGAGCATGCGGTTCTGGTTATTTTGGAAGTAGCCGATTTCTTTGTCGGCCAACTTTGCAGGTTCGCCGGAAAGCTTGGCCGCCCGTTCTCGGGCTTGGCTCAACACGTCAGCCACCCCGTCGGTCAGGAGTTGTTCGCGCCAGGTCTGCCATAAAGCTTTGGCGGCATCGGGCTGGGTTTCCAGCAGTTTGCTGAGTGCGGCCAGGTGCTCCAGCGCGTGATAGAGGTCCAAAATCTGGAAGGCCATCGGGAAGCACTTCTGGCCTTGTTCCCAGATCCAGGCGGCACCGTCGCCCAAGAGCACCACCAGCATGGCGGCGGCCATCCGGCGGCGAATGGCCTCCTGGCGCACACGCACCATGAAATCAGAAGCTTCCTCAAAGCCGGCCACATAGCTGGTGGACTGGTAATCGCGCAACGGCAAGCCATCCGCATCGGTGGTGGTCTGGGTGAAGATACAGCCCAGCTTGACTTCGCGGGTTTTGGCTGAGCCATCGGGTTGTTTGCCTGCGCGGCCTTCCAGCTCTTCGGGCACCATGGGCACGCCGGTGCCATCAACGGCGGCATACATGACCGGGATCAAGCCCGACTCGTGCTTGAAGGGTGGCAACTGCTGCTGGGCTTGCCGCACCAACGGCCCCATCTCTTGGGCGATGCGCTGGATTTGGCGACCTTCGACCTCCAATCCGCAATACGCCTTGAACTCGCTGGCGGCGATTTCAAAGGGAAAGCGCGCCGCCAGGCGGCAGAGCACTCGCAACACTCCCGGAGAGTAGCCCGCCCACAAGCCCAGTGCCTGGTCCAGTGGCGCCCGCCCTTCCTGTTTGATCTCTGAATGGTAGTAGTTGCGCCGGAGGGGCACATACCCAAAGAGTGACAGAAACTCCTTAGGGCGTCCGGTGTGGCACTTTTCCCCAGGTTGGCTGAAATCCCCCGGGATCGGCAGCGTCGGATCGTTGAGCAACTCCTCCAGAATGACGCATAAATCGCGGAAGACCGCCTCGCGCAGACCCACTTCGACCGCTTCGAGATTGCGCACGCCTTGGGCTTGCCACTGAGCTTTGACCAGGCGGATGAAGGCGTTGGCTTCCCGGAAACGCTCCTGCCCTATCTCCGTCTGGAGTTTTTTTTTACCTCCGGGGCACCCTGGTTAAGCCGGGTGATTTGGTCAGTCACCGTGACGAACTCCTCGGCCAGTTCCTCAAAGCGCTTGTAGTTGGCGACCAGAGGTTCGATCTCCTCGGCTTGTTGGGCCGGAACGCGCTCGGAGAACTTCTGGCCCCGAACGTAACCCTGGAGGACATAGTAAGGCCCTTGTTTGGCTTTGGAATCGGCCTTTTTGAAGAACTGACGGCTGAGGCTGCCGCGACGGAGGCGGTCGATGCTCTGGATTTGCTGGAGGATTTGTTCCCGGCGTTGTTCGAGATGGTTGGGAGAAACAGGCATGACCGTATTGTATCCAGCAAGATACAATATGCAACCGGAAAAACACCCTGTAGTCGCTGTTTTTTAGATTAGGTGACTATTTTGTCTCGCACCCGCAGTGCCCGGACTTGTCCGTGCAGGATGGCCAGAAAGCCTTTCAAGGTGAAGTCACCGGAGACCACTGCTTCGGCGGGCAGGCGCGGATCGAGCAGGACAAGTTTGCCGGCCTTCTCCAGCGCGGCCAGGTCCCACCCTAAAGCCAGCGCGTTCTGGCGCACCGCCACCGCCCGCTCCTCGAGGGACACGAAGAGGCCGGGCTCGCCCGCCAGCCCGCCGCGATACAAGAACTCCACCCCCAAGACGCTCTTCCCGGACCCAGGACCGCCCCCCACCAGCGTGGTGCGGCCTTTGGGCAGACCGCCTTCCAGGATTTCATCCAGACCGCTGATTCCGGTGGAAACCTTGAGGATGGGCCTCGCCTTGGTGGAGGATGACGGCAAGTTATCGCTGGACACGGGCTTCTTCATAGTCAACCTGGATTTTTGAATTAATAACAGGATACTCAAATTTGCAACAGCAAATTTCGCAGTTTTCGCAGTTTTCGCAGTTGAGGCAGCGGGGCGAGAGGCTGTGAATGCTCAAATGAAGGCGGCGCCGGCTACAAAACTCGGCTCGGTTTCATCAGTGGCGCACGCTTCACCCTCCCCCGCCGCCGACTGTGTGGATGGGGCGGCGGGTCTTTGCGCTGGATTACCGGTCGGCGTGCTCTTCTCGAGCCGCACCATCATGGTATGGGTGTTCAGCCCAAGAATCACGTTTGCCGTGGCCGACGGGGTCACGCTTCAGCACGAGCGCTGCCGGTTGTCCCCATTGGCCCGTGAACACGATGATGCCCAAGACCTCATGATTTTGGTTCCGAATCTGCGTTGATCACGACTCCAAAAACCTGGAGAAGACCTCATCGCACTGCCGGGCAAGATCGAAATCTTTTTCGGTGATTCCTCCTTCATCATGCGTGGTAAGCGTCAACGTCACGTTGTCAAAGCGGATATCAATATCTGGATGGTGATTCATTTTTTCAGCTCGTTTCGCAATCCGGTTGACAAATGCGATGCTGTCCAGGAACCCATCGAACTTGAAAGTCCGCAAAATGGCTTTGGCGCGTTTCGACCAGTTCGGAACGGCTTTCAAATGAAGACTACTCTGTTTAGTGGTTAAAGCTGGCATGACAAAAGACTGCGTCAATGCCTGGCCCTGGACTATGGAGGGGAAACCCTACCGTCGTTGGTGGAAGGCTGGCCCCAACGGCTCATCGATCGGGAGGCATGGAGCCCGCCCTGTGTCGTAACACGCCACAAGGCACCTCCGCTAGCCGCGAAGCAATAGCACCACAACCAAGTTGCAAGGGGTTGCCGTGATCGCACACGGAACCCACCGGGGCGGATAACCGAACCCCACCTCGGGTCATACCCCATTTGGAGAGTCAGTGATGAAGGGGACGTTGAGGGCGAGTCGAACAAGAAGACAAAAGACACTTCGTTGAAGTTAACGAATGTCAAAACGAGAGAATTAGGCAAGGCATAGAAGATTGAGTGCAGCGCACAATCAGGGAGCAAAACAAAAGTTCAAAATAGCAAACAAAAGAAAGAAAACCATCGAGATATGAAACGAAACATCAAAATTATCACCAGCGCTTCGGCCGCCTCGATTCTGGCGTTCGCAGCTCTGGCCCAGCCAACACCCAACCCCGCGCCGGGCGCGGCACAATATTCTGACCAAACCGTGGCTCATGGAACACGGGTCGGACAACTCCGTGCGGAGAAGGCCAGCGACCTCATCGGGATGGAAGTCAAGAACAACCAAAACGAAAAGCTTGGCAAAGTGGATGACCTCGCCGTGGATGTGGGCTCGGGACGGATTCTCTATGCCATCCTGTCCACCGGAGGGTATATCGGCATCGGTGACACGTTGCACGCCGTGCCGCCGGGAGCGCTGCACCACGATGTCGCCAACAAAGTCATTCACCTGGATGCGGACAAAGCGAAACTGATCGCCGCCCCCAAGTTCGAGATGTCGAAGTGGGCTGAGTGCTGCGATTCCAATCAGGTCGAGGCGGTTTATAGCGAATATGGTCAGCCACCCTACTTCACATCGGGCCACAACGGGGATGCTTCGAAAAGCGTAGCGACCCGCAATGCGGACGGAACCTGGGGCAAGAACCGCATGGCGAGCGAAAACGAATCCAATAAATCGTGGGCACGCCTGAGCGATGTTCAAAAGGCGAGCAAGGTCATGGGCATGTCGGTCAAGAACCTGCAGGACGAGAAGCTCGGCAAGGTAGAAAATCTGATGCTGGACCTATCGGCTGGCCGCGTCGTCGCGGTGATCATTTCTTCCGGTGGATTCCTCGGGATCGGCGACGAACTCAGCGCCGTTCCGCCCGCCGCGCTCCGACTCACCCCGGATCGGGATACCCTCCAGCTTGACGCTTCGAAGGAAATGTTGGCCGCCTCGCCGCATTTCAATGCCAATCAATGGCCTGACTTCAGCCAACCCCGCTACACCAGTGACGTTTATCGCGCCTACAAGGTTGCGCCTTACGCCACCAGCGACGCGACGATCGATACTGATAACACCCGCCTAACGGTTCGCGACCGCGACGACCGGACTCCAGACACAACCAAGCCGGATAACACGGAGGCCAACGTTCGCGACCGCCAGGACCGGACACTGACGCCGCTCAATCAGGGCAATAGCAAGGCCGACGTGGCCACCACGGCACAAATTCGGAAAGAGGTTATCGCCGGGAAAGACATGTCCGTGAACGCCAGGAACGTGAAGATTATCACCATTAATGGGCGAGTCACCCTGCGCGGACCGGTGAACACCGCCGAGGAAAAACGCCTCATCGGCGAAATCGCAACTACGATCGCCGGGGCCGCGAAAGTGGACAACCAACTCGAAGTGAAGCTCACGCCCACGGGCCGGAACTAATTGCCCAACTAACCGTAACAAACCAAACAAGAACAAGAAGAGAGAAAACATTATGTCAAAGAAATCTGTATTCTGCATCGCCAATTCGCGCGACCAGGCCGATCGCATTGTTGATCACCTGAAAAACGCGGACTTCTCCAATAACGACATTTCCGTGTTGTTCCCCGACAAGGCATCGACGCGCGATTTCGCACACGAGAAGAACACGAAAGCCCCGGAAGGCGCAGTCACCGGCGCAAGCACCGGCGGCGTCGTCGGCGGCGCGCTGGGATGGGTCGCCGGGATTGGTGCCTTGGCCATTCCTGGAGTCGGACCGTTCATCGCCGCAGGTCCAATTATCGCTGCCCTGAGCGGCGCGGCGATCGGGGCGACCGTAGGCGGCATCGCTGGCGGTTTGATCGGACTGGGCATCCCCGAGATCGAAGCCAAGCGTTATGAAGGCAAGATCAAGGCAGGCAACCTCCTCATCTCGGTCCACACCGAGAACTCCGAAGAAATCAAACGGGCGAAGGAGATCTTCACCCAAGCCGGGGCGCAGGACATCTGCACCACGGGTGAATCTTCCACTCCAAAGGAAGACAAGGCCACCGACCAACCATCGATTCCGACTGGGGCGGCCTACAGTGGCCATCGCCGTTAATTGCCAAACCTGACCCTGCGGCCCAATAATTCGGCCGCAGGGTCAGCACGGACCAATAAATAAGCAAAAGCGAAAACACATATGATCGCAATCACAATAATTCCCATGTTTGCTGCGGCAGGCTACTCCCTCATTTACCTTCTCGGAGGAGGAGGTTTGATTGGGGCGCTCCTTATTTTCATGGTGGCAAAAATGGTCGGAAAGTAATTGTTCTTGTGGGAAACCTGTCGGAATCCGCTGACGCAAGCCGGAGGCTCTGTGACCGTCGCGAGGCGGTCGCAGGGTTATCCCACATTTATAAAACGAAATAATAATATGACCAAACACACAAATGCAAAGCACGCTGATCTCGGCTCATTGACCGAGGATGCGCGCGCCTTGATGACCGCCACCGCTGACGTAGCGGAGGGGAAAGTCGCCGAGGCCCGCCAACGTCTCACCGCCGCACTGGACAGCGGCAAGGAAATCTACGCCCTGGTAAAAGACAAGGCCGTAGAGGGAATGAATGATACGGACAAGGCAGTTCATAAGCATCCTTATAAAGCCATCGGAATTGGCATTGGGGTCGGGGCACTCGTCGGCTTTCTCGCCGCTCATCGGTTCTCGCGCAACGGCAACTGACCTCCCCCACTCCGTAGCCCACTATTTTCCCGATGGGATGCGTCAACCAATGTTGACGCCTCTCTTTAAGCACTAACTGAGAACAAAAGGAACTCCACGACATCATCTGGCTGCCCTCAAGCCGCAGAAAGCAGGTTTGATGCTCGAACTGACGCACTTTCCCGAGGAACTGCTAGATGTGTCCGACTTCAAGGAGCCCGCAGCCAAGCCCATTGGAAAACCTGAGCTGTCGATGGCGATGAAGCTGGTTGAAAGCATGTCCGAGAAATGGCATCCCGAAATGTTCAAAGACGATTATCACGAGAGGATTGAAAAAGTGGTGAAGCAAAAAATCCGCAGCGGTGGGAAGTCATCGGCACCTACCAAGAAACGGGGTGCATCCTCCAAGGTCATTGACTTGGTTTCCGTTGTGCAACAAAGCATCAAGGACGCGAAGGGCAGATCTCGCCCAGGTTCCAAACCCGCAAAAGAAGCGGCTTGAAACGCGACTCCATGTCTCTCAAAGCATACTCCCGCAAGCGTGACTTTAAGAAAACCTCCGAACCTCGCGGCCAACTCTCTCCCAATCGACCGCGTCGTCGTTTCGTGATTCAGAAGCATGCCGCGTCCCGGCTACACTATGATTTACGCCTCGAGATGGATGGCACGCTCAAGTCATGGGCTGTTCCCAAGGGGGTTCCTTATGCAAAAGGAGAACGGCGCCTGGCCGTCGAAGTCGAGGACCATCCCGTCTCCTACATCGATTTTGAGGGTGCGATTCCCAAAGGACAGTATGGTGGCGGAACCGTGATGGTCTGGGACCAGGGAACCTTTGAGCCGTTGAGTGATTCCCCGCTCAAGGAATTGGCGGGGGGGAAACTTCATTTCCTCCTCAAGGGAAAAAAGTTGCAGGGCGAATGGTATCTGGTCCGGCTGCGTGATGGAAAACAATGGCTCTTGATTCGCGGCAAAAACGACCTGCTTCCGATCTCAAAAAAGATGGACGACACCTCGGCGCTTTCCGGCCGTTCGATGGCCGGCTTGTCCAACGGGTATGGTGTTGGGCGCTCGCAAGAACCGATCAAACCTGCCAGGCCGGCGTCCCACGGCAATTCCGTCAAGTCATCTGCCGTATTGTTCGTCGAGCCGATGAAGGCCAAATTCGTGAAGTCCGCGCCGCGCGGCGGTCAGTGGCTGTATGAAATCAAGTTCGACGGCTATCGCGCGCTGGCTTTGAAAAGCGGCGGCGGGGTTCGACTGCTCTCGCGGAATGAGAAGGATTTCGCCGGGAAGTTTCCCCAGCTTCTGGAGGCAGTCGCGCAGTTGGAAGTGCAGGATGTGGTTCTCGACGGGGAAATCGTGGCATTGGATGCGGATGGCCGGTCCTCCTTTCAACTGCTGCAAGCCTATGACCTGGGTCAAGAACGTCCGCCGATTTTCTTTTATGCTTTTGATCTGCTGCAATTGAACGGCAAGGATTTCAAGAACCAACCGGTCACGAATCGGAAGGCAGCACTGGCGAAGCTTCTGAAAAAACCGCCCGGAGTGATCCGTTTTTCCCCCGCCCTCTCCGGCGGGGTTTCCGCTTTGTTAAAACAAGCCCAACGCCTCGGCCTTGAGGGGTTGGTCGGAAAGCGTGAGGACTCCTCCTATGAAGCCGGGCGGCGCAGCGGCGCGTGGATCAAACTGAAACTTCGCCGCGAGCAGGAGATGGTCATCGGTGGCTACTCCAACCCGTCCGGCACGCGAAACCATTTCGGCGCGCTGCTGGTGGGTTACTACGAGCGCAAGCGGCTGAAGTTCGCGGGAAAAGTTGGCACTGGTTTCGACGAAGCCCTAATGAAACGCCTCTACGGCAAGTTCCAAAGTTTGCTCATACCGGAATGCCCGTTTGAGAATCTGCCCGACAAGAAACAGGGCCGCTATGGCCAGGGCGTCACCCCGGCGGCAATGGAGCGGTGTCATTGGTTGAAACCGGAACTGGTCGGCCAGATCCAATTTTCCGAATGGACGCGGGACGACAAACTGCGCCAACCCGTTTTCCTGGGTCTGCGCGAAGACAAAAAGGCCGGGGAAGTCGTGCGTGAAAAAACGAGATGAGATGCCAGCCAAAATTCAACTGACGGCCAACGGCAAGCAGGTGGAAGTTTCTAATCTGGAAAAGGTTTTTTACCCGGAGACTGGTTTCACCAAGGGCCAGGTCATTGACTACTACATTCGGCTTTCTCCTCAACTGCTCGCCCATTTGCAGGGCCGCCCCATCACGCTCAAGCGGTATCCAGACGGCGTGAATGGAATGTTCTTCTACGAAAAGCAATGTCCCTCGCACCGGCCCGCCTGGATCAAGACCGTGAAGGTCGGCAAATCGGAAGGTGGAGAAATCAATTACTGCCTGATCAACGATTTGCGCGCGTTGATCTGGGCCGCCAACCTCGCGGACCTCGAACTCCATGCGTTCCTACACAAAGCCTCCGCCTTGGAGCGACCCACAGCACTGGCATTTGATCTCGACCCAGGCCCTCCCGCGAACATCGTGCAGTGCTGCCAAGTGGGTCTCCGCCTCAAGGAGCTTTTTGATTCCTGCGGCCTGAAATGTTTTCCCAAGACGTCTGGGTCTAAAGGTCTGCAAATCTACGTGCCGCTGAATACTCCGGCCACTTACGAGAAAACCAAGGCGTTCGCCCATGCCGTCGCGGTCATGCTAGAGGAACAATCGCCGGATTTGATCGTGTCCCGGATGCAAAAAAGTCTTCGTCCCGGAAAAGTATTTGTGGATTGGAGCCAGAACGATCCTCACAAAACCACCATTAATGTTTATTCACTCCGCGCCAAACAACATCCCACCGTATCCACTCCCGTGACGTGGCCAGAAGTCGAAGTTGCTCTCAAAAAGAGGAATGCCGCTCTGCTTACGTTCGAGGTCCCGACCGTTCTTAAGCGAGTGCAGAAACTGGGCGACATTTTTGCGCCTGTCTTGACCTTGAAACAAAAGTTACCTGAAATCGCAAAGCTCAGCGACCGACGCCGCTGCGGAAGAGGATCCGCAAAAATCAAGGGCCTTTAGATGAACTTGAAACAATTTGGGGCGATTCTGAAGGGCACATGCAGCGAGTTTGGCGACGATAAGGTAAAACCGGCCCATCGCCAATCGCAAACGGCGGCAGCTCTCCATCAACTCGGTGAACGAATATGAAACTCTCTCCTAACCATCTCAAGCGTTATAAGGAAATCGCGCAGTTGTTCTGGAAATACGGACACTCCGATCTGGTGCAACAAATGGGAATTGACGAAGGCCTCGATCCCAAGGAATTGAAGCCCGCGACCGAAGGCCGCGCGACGCCCGAACAGTTGGCCGACGAACTCGAGGCGATGGGTCCCACGTACGTCAAGCTGGGGCAGATGCTTTCAGGCCGGCCCGATTTGTTGCCGCAGCCCTACTTGAAGGCGCTGGCGCGACTGCAAGACAAGGTCAAGGCCTTCTCCTTTGCCGAAGTCGAGGAGATCGTCACGAGCGAACTGGGCGTCCGAATTTCGAGAGCGTTTTCGCGCTTCGATGAAAAACCCATTGCGGCAGCATCGCTCGGCCAGGTGCATTCGGCGGCGTTGCGCGATGGCCGTCAGGTCGTTGTCAAAGTGCAACGACCGAACATTGTGAAACAGATCGCCGAAGATTTCGAAGTGCTCACCGAGATCGCCGGGTTCCTCGACAACCACACCGAACTCGGGCGACGCCATGGTTTTCTCAATATCCTGGAAGAATTTCGCGTCTCGATTCAGCAGGAACTGAACTACGAGCGCGAAGCCCAGAACCTGATCACCTTGGGCAACAACCTCAAAGAGTTCGAACTGATTGATGTCCCGCAACCCGTCACTGATTACAGCACGCGGCGGGTGTTGACCATGGATTACATCCAGGGCCGGAAGATCACCGCACTCAGCCCGCTAGCCCGGCTCGAAATGAAAGGTGCTCCGTTGGCGGAAGAGTTGTTCAAGGCGTATCTCAAACAGGTTCTGGTGGACGGGCTGTTCCATGCCGACCCGCACCCCGGGAATGTTTTCATCACCGACGGTGGCCACATCGCGCTGTTGGATCTCGGCATGGTCGGCCACACCTCGCCGGGAATGCAGGAGAATCTGCTCAAACTCCTGATGGCTATCAGCGAGGGAACCAGCGAGCAGGCCGCAGTGATCGTTATTGGGATAAGCCAAACCACCGAAGATTTCAATGCCGTTGAATTCCGCCGCCGACTTGGGCAACTCCTGGCGCAGACTCAGGATCAGGGATTGCAAAGCCTCAACGTCGGCAAGTCCATCCTGGCCGTGACGAAGAACGCCGCCGATAATGGCCTGCACGTTCCCAGCGAGTTGACGTTGCTGGGCAAAACGCTGCTGCAGTTGGACGAGGTCGGAAAGATTCTTGATCCCGCTTTCGATCCCAACGCCTCCATTCGCCGCAACGTGGGCCAATTGATGATTCGCCGATTGCGCAAACAAGCCACGCAGGGAAGCGTGTTGAGTTCGCTGCTGGGGATGAAGGACTTCATCGGCGGTTTGCCGGTGCGGGTCAACCGCATCATGGACAAGGTGGGCAATTCTGAATTGGAAGTGAAAGTGCGGGCAGTGGACGTGAAGGTGGTGATGGAAGGGTTTCAGAAGATCGCCAATCGCATCACCTCGGGCATCGTCTTGGCCGCGCTCATCATGGGAGCCTCCACGCTCACGCAGACCAGGACGGATTTTCAAATCTTCGGTTATCCGGGGCTGGCCATGGTTTGTTTTTCAGCCGCTGCCGCCGGAGGCTTCTGGCTTGTCATCTCCATTTTCATTCAAGACCGTGAACAACGGAAAAAAACTCCCCGGTCATGAACCAGCCTCTGCCAGATGGGAATAGCAAACTGCCGCCGCAAATCAAGATGCCATTCAAGATTTTCATGACCCTGGTGCGGACGGTTTTTCTCACCGCACTGTAGGGGATGAACCGCGCGATAAAAACCGCTCTGGCGCCATGAGGTTAAAAAAATCGCTAGGGCCACTTTAGCCGTGCAGGCGTGAGCTGGAGCCAGTGAAGTTTTTCCAGCCGGCCATGGCCCAATCGCCTTCACAGCCAAAAGGCACACATGCCGCCCAGGAAACACGCCGCCGTTCCGGCCGCCATGGGTTGCCAAAGCGAACCCGCGGCTTTACCAAGAATGAATCCGGCTCCAATAAAAGGCTCTTCGGGGATTATGGTGGGTAGCTTTGGCCGTGCACCCACCGGATTTGGCACGGGCCTGACCGAGGGCGGCTGAAAGAAAAGCCCGCCCCATCGAGACGAAACGCCCGGCGGGACGTGATTTGGTCCCCCCGCAGCGCTGACTCGAAGCGACTAGATCCAACCGCGAACCGGGGAAGGCTCGGTCCTGTATTTCTTCATTAAAAGCGGTCTTTTTCCCTTTCTACCCACGAGATTCCCCGAAT
>JBBQYD010000133.1:0-11323 GCA_038209025.1 Verrucomicrobiota bacterium
GGCGCCGGTGGCCCCTATACCGCCGGAGATCACCCTACAACCCACGGATCTGACCAATGGAGTCTTCGCGGGTGACACCATCAGCTTTTCAGTCCAAGCCATCGGTACCAGTCCGTTCAGTTACCAGTGGCGCAGTAACGACGTCGCCATCTCCCTGGTCAGTAATCCATCGGCCGGCAGCAATCCGTTGACCTTGGGGAACGTTCAACCCGCGGATTCAGGCGGCTATTGCGTGGTGATCACCAACGTTGGCGGGGCGGTTACCAGCCGGGTGGCCCAGTTGGTAGTCGCGCCGTACACGCCAGCGACCACGGGAGACATCCTGAAACTGGACTTTGGTCTGACCGGCTCTCCTGATATCCAGCCTGGGTTCTCGGAGATGAACCTGGCTCTGAACCGCACGAATTTCAACGGGGTCAAGGTCACCCTTGCACCGCTTGGCGGGGCCACGGTGGCGCAATTGCAGGAGCGCCTGCGCACCGGAGCGGAGCTTTTGACCAATGATCCACCACGGCTGACGCAGGCGCAGATTTACAATGACCTCATCTTTGTCAATAACACTAACGACGGGACGGGGATGAGCTTCTTGATCGAGCGACTGGCGCCCGACACGTCCTATGGATTGACGATTTGGTCGTGGACCACTCAATCCCCGATTGACAGGATTTCCGATTGGATCGAAACCGCCTCCGGCACGCCGGTAACGATCAAGACCGGTTACGTTTTCAACACTCTCTATGCGCCAACGAATGATTTTGACTCAGCGTTTGGCGCATTGCTGACTTCATCGGCTGCGGGCACGCTGCGGCTTGAAGGTCGGAAGAATGGCGGGGCAGGCCAAAGCGTCATCGTCAATGGTCTCCGGCTAGTGGCACGACCGGTCATGCAGATAACCGACGCCCGGTTGGTGAATGGGAACATCCGGCTGACGGTCGAGGCCCAATACCCAGGCCAACCGATCAGCATCGAGCAGAAGGAGGACGTGGGAAGCGGCACGTGGTCTCCGGCTTCTGGCGGGGGTATCATCGAGACACACGGACCGATCGTGGTGGCAGAGTTTCCAGCAAGTACGAATCATATGTTTTATCGGGCCGCAGGGCAGTGAGGCTGGGTGGGTGAGGCAAGAGTGGGGCTGCCGGGCGAGATTGAGGGGTTGGTCTGCACGCCAGCACCCTTTAGGCAGGTGACTTGGAAAGAACCGGTCGTTGAAGCTGATTAGCTGAACGGAAAGAAATTTATGAATGGAAAGCCAGAATCCAGAGGCAGGGGTGCCAACGCCGAGCGGCCCTCGCCGGTCGGCTTTACGCTTATCGAGCTGCTGGTGGTGATCGCCATTATCGCCATCCTCGCTGCGATGCTGCTGCCGGCCCTGGCGTCAGCCAAGGAGAGGGCAAAGCGAACTGGCTGCCTTAACAACCTACGCCAGGTGGCTATTGCCAGCACTATCTACGCGATGGACAACAGTGAGAAGCTGATCACAGCGCGCCAAAAAGCAATACAAATAGCGATGGATCCGCCGCAACGCGACCTTTGGGCCTTGCTGGGATTGAATATCGTCTCGAATACGCACTCCATCTGGACGTGTCCGGGGCGGCCCACTTTTCCGCAGTATGAAGCGGCGTTCAACTCCTGGGAGATCGGGTTCCAATATTTTGGCGGGATCGAAACCTGGTCTAATCCGTTCGGCGGCTTCGAATCTCGGAGCCCCGTGAAGCTGTCGTCGGCGAAGCCGCAGTGGGTGCTGGCGGCCGACGCCGTGATGAAAGTGGATGGGGTATGGGGTGGCGGGCGGGAGACGGCGTTCAAGGACATGCCCCAGCATCGTTCGGGGCGCGGCATGGTGCCGGTGGGTGGGAATCAAGTGTTCATGGACGGCTCGGCCCGGTGGGTCAAGGCGGAACAGATGTATTTTCTGCACAGTTGGTCTCCCACCACGCGCATTGCGTATATCTATCAGGACGACTCGGATATGGATCCGAAGTTGCGCGTGAACATGCCGAAGCTGCGATTCCGGCCGTGAGCAGACCCAGGTTGATCGCATTCCGGAGAATCGGCGCCAATTTCGGCGGCAGCTTAATTCAGGCGCCTGCCGCCGCATAGCCAACAAGCCAACAGACGGAGCCATCATGAACCACCTCGACATACACACGGAACCCGGCTGCGCGTGCGGTTGCAGCCGCCGCGATTTCATCGCCAGCGTGAGCCTGGCCATGGGCGCGATGGCATTTACGCCACTCACGAGCGCCGCCGCCGATAGTGCGTCGCTGCCGGCGGGTAAGAAGCAGGGCGCCGTAGTGCGCGCGGCGTTTCTCTATCCGCCGTCGAAGAAGTTCGCGGAGGATCCAGACGGTTGGTGGAGCTGGCCGGGCAACGAATTCGATGCCGAGGGTCGGCAAAGAAAATACCTCGTTGCCCTTCGCGAAATGGAAAAGAAGCTCGGCCTCACGCTCAGCGTCGCAGAACGTCCGGTGGGCGACGACCAAGACGCCCAAGGATTGATTCGCGGGTTGGAATCCCAAAAGCCGGATGGCCTTCTGCTGATGATGTTTTACAACAACAGCCTGCCCCAAGCCAACCTGCTCCTGGACGCCGCCGACAAAGCGGGAATTCCGGCGATCATGTTCATTGGGCTGGGGGTCAAACATGGATCGATCACTGCCTATCGTCGGCCGGGCGTCTATTTCATCCAGTCGCTGGACAACCTGGAGGCCATTGAGCAGGGTCTGCGGATGATCAATGCCAAGCGGATCATGAGCCAAAGCAGGCTGCTCAGCATCAGCGAGGCGGTTCGGCCGAGTGAGACAGTCGAACCTTTCCTGCGGACAACCGTGCGCGTAATTCCGTTTGCGCGTTACGCCGAGATGTTCCAGAAAGTGACGCTTGGCACGGAGGCGCGGCGGTTTATATCACGGTTCAGGGGTGGGGCGAAGGAGAAGCGCGGCATCACACGGGAGGCATTGGAGAACGCCGCACGCGCCCATCTCGCGCTGAAAACCCTGCTTGCCGAGGAGCGTGCTGACGGCGTGGCCATGAACTGCCTGCGCCGTGGGATGCTCAAACCGTGCATGAGTTTCTCGGCGCTCAACAGTGCTTTGATTCCCGCCGCGTGCGAGAACGATCTCCCCGCTGCTTACACGCAACTGCTCGGCCAGTTGCTCCTCAACCGGCCCGGCTTCCAACATAACCCGTGTTTTGAGACCGAAGGCAACCACTACTACGCTTCCCACTGCACATGTGCGACCAAGCTGCACGGCCCGGCTGGACCGGAGCGACCGTATCTGCTGCGCCGCTTCGCCCACACCAACGAGGGCAGTTGCGCCATCCAAGTCCTTTGGAAGCCGGACGAGCCGGTGACGATGGTGCGCTACTATCCTGGCACGAAGCCGGCGCTGGACGTCTATGCTGGCCGCGTGGTGAAGTCACACCCGATGCCGCCCGCCGCCGGCTGCACCACCAACGTCGAGATCGCCATCACCGACCGCGATGAGGCTTGCATGGTCAAGGGTCACCACAATTTGCTCTTCTGCGGGGACCATGCCCGTCAGTTTCGCCTTTTCGCGCAACTCTACAAAATGAAACTGGCCGAGACCGGCTTCAAAGGCTCGTGGCCAATTTGAGCATAGCTCTCCATCAAGTGGTGATCCCCTCGTTGAGGGAGTTTTTGCGAATTCCATGAACTCACCGATCAGAACAGCATTCCGCGAAGTGTGCCTTGTGCCGAAGAACCAATCCGTTATGACCACGGATTCGATCCCAAGGTCTGGCCCGTTCAGCACGCCACCTGCCTGACTTTATGGTCCCATTGAAGAACCGAATCCTTCTGATCATCGCGGCCATAATCCTCCCGATAGGATGGTCAGCACTGGGGCAAACCGGGCCGGTGGTGCTGGCCCCGGATGGGGCGTGGTGCTGGTTTGGAAACCCGCGGGCGACATTCAAGGATGGCATCCTTTACTTTAGCTACGTGCGGTTCGGCGACGGACGGGCGGCGCTCAACGCCTACGATCCTCGGACGCGCGCCGGCAGCGTGGTTTGGACGAGCAGCTTCACTCAGCGTGATGACCATGATAATGCGGGGCTGCTGGAGTTGAGCGATGGCCGGTTGCTGGCCATCTACGCCCAACACGGCAATGAAAAACGTTTTTACTACCGGCTCTCCACCAATGCCAACCCCGTCTCCGCCGCCGACTGGGGGCCGGAACGGATCTTCAGCAACACCACCGCGGGCGTCACTTACGCCAATCCCTACCAGCTCACGGCGGAAGGCGGCCGCGTCTTCAACTTCATGCGGAACCTGAACTTCAACCCGACCTTTGTCACGTCGGACAGTTCAATAACGCAATGGTCCGCCCCGCAGATTCTCATCAAAACCGGCACGGGCAGCACACGCCCCTACGTCCAGTATTGTTCGGATTTTAGCCGTCGGATTGACTTCATCTACACCGACGGGCATCCCGATAGCGTGAACGCCTCACTTTACCATGCCTATTATCGGGATGGCGCGCTATTCCGGACCGACGGGGCGTTTCTCAAGTATCTCACGAACGCGCCCCTGCTGCACGACGCGCCGGCACTGGAGCGGGGTTCGATCATTTATCAGTACAGCGACGCGGCCACCAACGATGCAAACGCACACATCCCGACCGGCCGGGCGTGGTGCTGGGATTTGTTGTATCACACGAACGGCGCGCCGGTGGCGGTATTTTCGGTGCAGCGCGACACCGTGACCGGACCCAACTGGTATGATGGGCGGCTCTATTATTACTACGCCCGATGGAGCGGGACGAACTGGCAGAAGCGGTTTATCGCCCATGCCGGCCGCGCGCTTTACAGCTCGGCGCTGGATTACGCCGGCGGCATCACGGTGGACCCAAGCAATCCGGATGTGGTTTACATATCGAGCAACGCCGCTGATCCATTCAATCTGGCCGACACGATGAACGTCCCACTCCGCGCCGGGGACCGCTACGAGATCTTCCGCGGCGTCACCCATGACGGCGGACTGAGCTTTCTCTGGCAATCCGTCACCACCAACTCCACGGTGGATAATCTTCGCCCCTATGTGCCGCGCCGGAATCCGTATCCGTGCGGGGTGCTTTGGTATGCCGGCACCTACACCACTTACACGCAATGGGAGGCGGCCATGCTGGGAGTGTTCACCACGAACCTCGTTCCAGTTTCGGTTTCCCCGCCGAAAGTGAGCATCGTAAGGCCGAGCACCAGCCCGGTCCTGCTCATCAATCTCTCGAACCAACTGCGGCTGGAGGCCAGCGTGATGAATGACGGCCAGGCCGGCCCGGCGGGCGTGTCGTGGGGCACAGTCAGCGGCCCAACCAACGCCATTTTCGCCAACGCTGCCAGCGCGGACACGAGCGTGCGCTTTGGTCAAAACGGCGTTTACGTGCTGCGGGTGACCGCGAACAACACGATCCTGACCAATTCCGCCAGCCTGACGGTGTTGGCGGGCAATATGGCGCCGCCGACTGACTCCTCGCTGGCGCTCTGGCTCAAGCTGGATGAATCGGGCGGCGCGCTCGCCACCGACAGCTCGGGCAGCAACAACCACGGCGCGCTCTACAGCACCGGCACCTGGCGACCCGTGGGCGGTGTGCGCGGAGGGGGGCTCGAATTCGACGGCGTCAGCGGGTTCGTCGATGTCCCTGATGCGACCGGGCTTGACAATACCAGCGCCTTCACGGTGGCGCTCTGGTTTCGCGCGAACACATACCCGGCGACCGGCAACGGCGGGGGCCTGGTTTCGAAACGCAACGCCATTGCGGACAATAACGCCTACACGACCTGGCTGCATTACGACCACCGGATTCAGGTGGACATAGACGGAAGCAACAACCGCTTTGCGAGCACGACCAGCTTCCAGACCGGCCAGTGGTACCATGTCGCATTGACCTTTGACGGTTCGCTGCCGGCCAGCGAGCGCGCCCGCCTCTGGGTCAACGGCGCACTGGACTGCGTCGCGGCGGAGTCCAGCGCCGCGGTGCCGAACTACAATTCTTCGCTCAAAATCGGCCTGACCCACTCGAACGCGACGACCTTCCTCAACGGGACGGTGGACGATGTGCGCTTGTACCGCCGCGCGCTGAACGAAGGCGAGATTGGCACGCTGGCGGCTGTCCGGCAGACCCCGAACGTTGTCCCCGGGTCAGCCTCGCTGGCAACCAATCGTGTGCCCGTCGTGCTGAACGGCAGCGCGACCGGCGTCGGCGGGGCGGGTTCGCTCACATCGTGGTGGAGCCAAGTCAGCGGCCCAGGTGCCGCCAGCTTCGCAAACAGCAATCAACCCGCGACTTCCGTCACCTTCACCAAGCCTGGCCCTTACACGCTCCGGCTTTCTGCCAGTGACGCCATTGGAGAAGTCTTCGGCGACCTGGCCCTGAGCGCCAGCCCAAATCCGAGTTATTACGAGGATTGGTGTCTCGCCGAATTCCACGGCGAAACCAACACCGCCATCATAGCCGACAATGCCGACCCCGACGGTGACGGAGCGCGAAACCTCCTCGAATTCGCCTTGGGGATGACCCCGACGGCGGCAGACGCACAACCTTCCGGCCCGGGCAAACCCGGCCTGCCGGTCGGGGTGATCCTGTCCATGGGTGAAACCAACTATCTCGTGTTTATCGTCCGCCGTCCGATTGGCCGGCAGGGGATACTTTATCAGGGTGAAGTTTCAGGCGATCTCTCATCCTGGACGAACGCAGTGCAAGTCGGCCCACCGGCGGATAATGGGGATGGGACGGAAACCGTTGTATTCCGGGACACGGTGCCGGTCAGGCAGGCTGACCATCGGTTCATCCGCCTGAAAATCACCACGGCCCCCTCGTTTTCCGATAGTTACCATCACCTGATATTGGCTCCGCATCAAGTGGCAACCGCCTCTTGGGCGGAGTGTTTGCGACCTTTATGAAATCACCGATCCAAAAACTAATTCGCGAAGCTGCCATCCCGCGCATGGCGCAGGTGGCGATCCTGGGCTTTTTGACCCTGCTCCTCCACCAAACGGCGACGGGCGCCCTGCAAATCTCGGTCCGGAATCCTTCGAGCATTTCGCGTCCGACCGAAACCCTCAGCGTCCGGTGGGAGGACTTGCGGCGCCTCGCTCCAGACCTGAAGCCCGGCGCGATCCAAGTGAGGGAACAGGCGACCGGTCTTCCGCTGGTGTCTCAAGACATTGATCTGGATGGCGATGGTGCACCGGAGGAACTGGTTTTCCAGGCGGACTTCGGGCCTGGCCAAACGAGACGCTTCACCATTGAGGCGGGGCAGCCGGCTAGCGCCGCGCCCAAGGTTTATGGACGGCTGGTGCCCGAGCGGAAAGACGATTTCGCTTGGGAGAACGATCGCATCGCGTTCCGGATGTATGGCCGGAGGCTGGAAGATGAACTGGTCAGCAGTGGCGTGGATGTCTGGTGCAAGCGAACGCGCTCCCTGATCATTGACGGATGGTACAAGCGCGGGGACTATCATAGTGACCGTGGGGAGGGACTGGATTGCTACAAGGTTGGGCCTCTGCGAGGCTGCGGTGGCACCGCGGTCTTCAAAGACGGGAAGTTATACGCCTCACGTAATTTCACAAAGTCGAAAATCCTGGCGCATGGGCCGATCCGCTTTGTCTTTGAGTTGACTTATGAGCCTTGGGAAGCTGGCAGCATCAAGGTTGCGGAGACCAAGCGGATCACGCTCGATGCGGGCCACAACTTGAATCGCTTTGAATGCACGTTTTCCACGACACCGAACGTGGGTGAATTGCCCATCGCCATCGGGTTGGGCCGGAATCGTGGCGCCACCACAGCAATCCAAAGCGCTGAAGGCTGGCTGCGGGTTTGGGAACCGGCGGACACAAAGACCGCCGGCAGCCTGGGCGTCGGAGTGGTGTTGGATGTGGCGGGCACGGAGATGAAGGAGGCGGCGGGCCATGCGCTGGCAGTGGTCACCGTGCGCCCAGGCAAGCCGGTGGCTTTCTATGCAGGCGCCGGTTGGGAGCAAAGCGCGGATTTTCCGGACCTGAAGGCTTGGGATGATTACCTCAACCGGTGCGCCCAATGCCTCCGCACGCCACTAGAAACCTCACTGTCTTCGAAATGAACCGGCGCACTCAAGTCCCGACCGACCAGGACGCCTTCTCAATGCATTTGAAGACGCCTTCGTGCGATAACACCGAGACTAGAGACGAATCATGAATATAAGATCCAACACAGACCCCTTAACTCCAGCCGTGCGCCCAACCGGGGCCAGCTCGCGGCTTTCACGCCGCACCTTTCTTCTGGCGACGGCAGCCGCCAGCACGCTCACGGGACTCCGGGTAAAAGCCGCTCCGGGCAAAAAGGATTCTACGAACCCGGCTGCGAGCGCCATCAACTCGACGCCCTCAGCCGCGGTCATCCCCAAACCTCCGAAGCCCGCTGACGACCCGATTCCGGTCGTGTGGCAGTCGGACAAGCGGCTGACTGCCTTTCGTCAGCGCGTGTTGTCTTTCGATCCCGGCCGCGCCAATACCGGATGGCTGGATGTTCTGGTGGCCCAAGGTGCGGCGCGTTGCGGCGTCAAACTCCAAGACGAAGCACTTTTGCGGTGGGCGATTGCCTGGGCTGACCATCACCTGGCTGTACCGATCAGAGAAAAGCGCGATTCTTATATCGGCATGCTCGATGCCGGCAGTCCATCACGCGGCGTTTATCTGAACGCCTATTGCGGCGATTGGGGTGCGCCCTTGGCGCTCGCACCGTTGCACCTGCACAAGGCCAACCCGGCGTATCTCGACGGGATCCGAGTCACGGCGGACCACATCATGGACAAATCGGTGCGCGCACCCGATAGGACCATCTGTCACGCGGCCGGACTGGGCATCTGGGTGGACACGCTGTATTACACGGCGAGCGTTCTGGCTAATGCCTATGCGGCAACCGGCACCAAGCGCTATGCGGACGAAGCGGTGCGACAGTGCCTACTCCACGCCAAGCATCTGCGTGATGAACAGAAGGGGCTCTTTTATCATGACTTGAACCTGAAGACGGGCGCGCGGACACAGAACTTTTGGGCACGCGGGAATGGTTGGATCATCATGTCGTTGGTGGATACGTTGGAACTTGTTCCCCGCGAAACCGAGGGCTACCCCCAGGCGCTCTCGATCTACCGCTCACAGGTGGAAGGTTTGTTGAAGTTTGAGCATGAGTCCGGGCTGTGGCGGATTGTCCCGGAGGAACCGTGTGCGCACCTTGAAACCAGCGGTACCACCATGATCTTGTGTGGGTTGGTTGCCGGCATTGCCGCCGGATGGATTCCGGAGCCGAATGCGCGCGCAGTGCGGCGCGGCCTTGAGAATCTTATCACCTGGATCAATGGCAAAGGCCAGCTCATGGGCAGCCAGAATCCCGCCGGCGGTGGCGGGTGGGAAACGCACAAGTTGGCCGGCGTTGGCGAGAACAGCTATTCAATGGGCGTGTTTCTTAGGCTGACTGCCGACCTGGAGCAGGGGAGGCTGTTAAAATGATGGCTAACGCCAACGGCAGGCTGGCCACTTATCCGCTGTCGCTGACGCGCCACGCGCTTGTAAGTGTGAGGGATCTGACATACCAATTGTGGCCATGAGGATGCAAACTACCGCTTGCGCGAGCAGGCTGCGGCAGATGAGCAGCGCCGAATTGCGGGCGAGCTTCCTGGTGGATGACCTGTTCAAGCCTGGCAGGCTCGACCTGGTTTGGACCGATCTCGACCGGGCCGTGCTCGGTTCCGCGGTGCCTCTGGAGCAGAAACTTGTGCTGACGGCGCCCCCGGAGCTGCGGTCAGCGTATTTTACCGAGCGTCGTGAACTTGGCGTTCTCAATTTGGGGGGCGCGGGAGCCATCACGGTGGACGGCAACCGCCAGGTGATGGCAGGGTCGGACGGCTTATACGTCGGACGGGGCAGTGAGCAGATCGCGTTTGAATCAGAGGAGGCGTCCGCTCCGGCAAAGTTTTACCTGGTGAGTTATCCGGCGCATGCCACGCATCCGACGAGCCATTTGAGTGGTTCAGACGCGGAACCGGTTCCCCTGGGCAGGGCGCGGGACGCTAACGAGCGGACGATCTACAAATACATCTATCCCGGCGGCATCCAGAGTTGCCAACTGGTCATGGGTATCACGGCGCTCAAAGAAGGCAGCGTTTGGAACACCCTGCCGCCGCACACGCATGAGCGCCGCACGGAAATCTACCTGTACTTCGATCTGCCACCGGACGCCTGTGTCATGCATCTCATGGGACCGGCGGATGAAATGCGGCACCTGGTCGTCCGCAACGAGCAGGCAGTGTTGTCACCCGGTTGGTCCATCCATTGCGGCGTGGGGACGCGGAATTATCGCTTCGCCTGGGCGATGGGCGGTGAGAACCAGGAATTTACGGATATGGACCCGGTGAGGGTGAAGGACTTAGCATGAACACGACAAAACAAAACGGTTCGCAGCGCTTTGCAGGGAAGGTTGCGCTCGTGACTGGCGGAAGCCGGGGCATCGGGCAAGCCATCCTGTTGGCGTTCGCACGGGAAGGGGCCCATGCGGTGGGTGTGGACATCGGCGATCTGTCAGCCACCGCCGAGCAGGTGCAAATTACCGGGGCCAGGTTCACCGGTCTTGCCGCCGACCTGGGCCAGTTCAACCCTGGGCAAGCGAGTGAGTTGGTCCGCGAAGTTGTACGGCAGGCCGGACGAGTAGATGTGCTGGTGAATTGCGCTGGAATCATCCGGCGTTCGCCCGCCGTCGAGTACTCCGAGGCCGACTGGCAGGCTACCTTGCAGATCAATCTTACCGTCCCATTCTATCTGAGCCAGGCCGTGGCCCGCTGGTGGCTTGCGGGCGGCCGCGATGGTTCGCCGGCAGAGGCGCGTTTGAAGATTCTCAATATCGCCTCGATGCTTTCGTTCCAGGGCGGAATCCTGGTGCCCGCTTACACCGCCAGCAAGAGCGGCGTGGCCGGTCTGACGCGGGCGCTGGCCTGCGAGTGGGCGGCGGAGCGGGTAAATGTTAACGCGATCGCTCCAGGCTACATCGCCACGGAGGCCACGAGCCAGATCCGGAGCGACCCCGCGCGCAACCAGGCCATTCTGGCCCGCATCCCTGAAGGGCGTTGGGGAACGCCAGACGACGTGGTTGGCAGTTGCCTGTTTCTGGCGAGCCAGGCGGCTGATTATGTGAATGGCGCAGTTTTGAACATTGATGGCGGCTGGCTGGCAAGATGATTAACCCACAGGAGTCAGTGAATATGAACATGGACCCCAAGTGCGGGAACCAAGAGGAAGGGTCGGTGGTATCATCCGCCGATCGTTGCCTGCAGG
>JBBQYD010000134.1:0-11285 GCA_038209025.1 Verrucomicrobiota bacterium
AACTCCTCTCCCAACCACCCGGAAAACTGAACGGCTCCGGGCGCGGGGGAAGCCAAAGCGTCCTCGATTTTGAAGTTTTCCCCGGCGACGGCGCCCCAGAGGGGCAGCGCTGAAAAGACCAGGCAGACGGAGTAAAGAAACGTTCGCACCCGCAAGCTCTAATGAAATCCCGGCTCGGACGCAATCGCGAACCAAAGCGAATCCCCAAACCCCCGCCGCGCAAATTGCCGGTGCGGGCGCGATATCGGGCGGCCGATCAACCCCCGGCCAAGCGCCGCCACACCCGCAGAGCTTCCGTGGCGCTCCAAGCCTGGGCATCGCACCCCCGCTGGGTGTGCGGGGCGTCGCCGTCCACTATTTCCGGAAGGTGGCCCAGGCAACCTTCCTCCAGGAGTTGGTTCATGGTTCGCAGATAGGCGCGCGCGGCGGAAACCGCCGCGGGCGACCAATCCCAAGCCATGGCCAGCGCTTCACAGAAGGTGGGGAATGTCCACGTCCACGCGGTCCCGTTGTGGTAGGCCGGTTTGCGCCGGGTATCCTCGTCCCCTTCATAGCGACCCCAATAGGGTTCCGTGGGATTGTTCAGCAGGCGCCCATCGGCGGCGGCATTAGGGAGCGGCAGGGAAACCGGCAGCGGCGCGAGCGAGCGCAGCGCGCCAGGCACCACCAGGTGGCGCAGGGCGCTTTGCACGCAACGCCGTGCACGGTCTGGAGCGGCCAGGCCAAGGCTGATAACGAAAAGGCAATTGCCGCGCAACGCGTCGTCAGCGGGTGCGCGGGCGGCGGGAACACCGGCGGGGGCGGCCAGCAGGTCCGCATAATAGCCTTGGGGCTCCATCCAGAAAAACCTCTCCAGCGAGGCCTGCGCACGTTCCGCCAGGGTTTGCCAGGGATGGGGTTCGGCGCCGCCCGCAAGGTGCGCCAACTGCCGCAACAGCCGAACCCAAAGCGCCTGAATCTCCACCGGATAACCCGCGCGCGGAGTGCAGGCAGGATAGTTCGTGTCCATCCATGTGAAATGGCTCGGACTCCAGACCAGGGCTGACTCGGGGTCCACGCGGATGCCGTTCGGGGTGCCCAGCAGGTAGTGGGAGGCGATGCTGCGCAGCACGTCGTGCAAGGTGCGCCCGGCATCATCGACGGCCAGCGTGTACAGCGACGCGGCCGATTGCCCCGTGTTTTGGTATTGGGCGGCCAACTCCTCGCAGACCACACCAAACCACAACGGCGCGTCGCTGGTGTCGCGATTCGAGGCATCCTCGCCGTGGATGCTGTTGGGCAACGTTCCGTTTCGCTCAAACCGAGCGAAGATGGCCAGCATTTGCCCGACTTGCTGGTCCAGGCCGGCGGTGATCAAGCCGCGCGCGGCAATGAATGTGTCGCGGCCCCAGTCCAGGAACCACGGATAGCCGGCAATGACGGTTTTGCCGTGGCCCCGAGCCACGACAAACGCGTGAGTCGAGTTGAGGAGCTTCAAGCCAAACGGATCGTTGGGAGCCAACCCGATCTGCGGTTCGGCGGCCCGGGGCACGACGCTCAACAGCGATTGCGTGTCTTCGGGAGGAAGGGGTTCGCCGTCGAGGACCAGGTAAACCGCGGCGCCTTTGGGCAGCGGGATATCAAACCATCCCGGACTGAACGCGTCGCCAGCCCCGATCTGCCCCCGGCTTTGCTCCAACGGATGCGGAATATTTTCCGACCATTCACCCTGCTGATAATACCTGCCCGAGTCCGCATACACATGCAACTGGCGATCCGGGGCCGGAGTAAAGGCAAACCCCGCCGCCGAGCCGCTCTTGATCAACCGGGAGGCGGCAGCCGCGGACAGGGGCGCCGTGTGAACGCCGAAATGATGCTCGCTTCCCGGGTTGCGCCTGGTTTCGGCGTGGAAGCTGCGGTCCTCGATATCAACTCTCACCACGAGGTTAACCGCGGCTGCATCCGGCAGTTGTTTGCCGGCGGCGCATCCCTCGGCGGGACGCCGAAATTCGAAAACTGTCGCGTTTCTTCCGGGCACCATGCTGGCGGCCAGGTGGACCTGCACGGTTCGTCCATCTCCCGCGTTCGCCACGAAATTCCAAATTGCGGGGGGGCCGGATTGGAACGCCGAGAGGCTGCTGTAATTGAGCGGCGATATGAATCCATCGGCGTTGATCCACACCCGCAACCGCTTGGCGAACACGTGCCGGTCCACGGGCACCGCCGGGTGCAAGTTCGCCCCCAGCACACAGTCGTATTTTGAGTTAACGCGCCCGAGATCGACCGCCATCCTGGCCATGCCCCCGCGGCCATTGGTCAGCAGCACAATGTCCGTTGGTTTGGGCAGCGCCGGGGAGGCCGGGAAGGTGCTGCCGATATAGCCAATCTCCGCTCCCACGTGCTGCTGCGTGGCACCGTAACGTTCCAGCCGCAGGCCTGCTCGCGCAGGCCTGTCTTGAGGCGGGAAACACGCCACGTGCGATCCGCCGGCTTGAATCGACTCGACGTTCCTTGCCGGGCTTCCGTTCCGCAGATCCAGCGCGGCGCGAAAGGGAACCTCATCCTGCACCAGCAACCAGAATCCTGGTGGCACGGGGGTCACCCGCCGGGCATCCCCGGGCGCCCATTTGATCACGGTGGGGAAGAGCGGTTTCGCCCGCGCCGCGCGGATGCCCGCAACCAGATCGGCGCCCGGCTGCGCGGCCGGCAAGCTGTTCAAGGCGGAGAGAAAAGCTCCCGGGTCCGCATCCACCTCCCCGGCCAGCGTGCGCCAATCGTAAGGGCCAACCGCTTCCACCGCCATTACCCGATGGGCGGCGGCGATGGCCCACGCCGCGCGGGCACGCGTCTGCCGGTAGGCCTCGCCATGCAGACCGATGGGGGAAACGGTCGGAGCCAGGCAAAAAGCGGCTCCCGGCTCCAGGGTAACCCTGGCTTGACCGTCCGCCACCGAGATGGCCGGGATTGGCTGCCCCAGCAGGTCCACCCATTCGCGGGTTTGATGCTGGCCGGGCGTCCACGCGAAATCGCCCGTTTGCGGCTGGTCAGGATCGGTGTTGACCAAAACCAGCACGTGGTCTTTGCCCTCGTCGGCCTGGCGCGTGAACACATATACCGGCGTGCCTGGCTCACTCAAGCGCCGCACGGTTGCGCCGTCAAAGAAACAGGGATGGTCGAGCAGCAACCGATTCAGCGCCTGAATTTCAGGCATCAGGTTGTCCGGCGTGTCCCACGCCAGCCCCGTGCAGCCGTGGACATTGATCTTTTCGGTTGCCAGCCATTCCACGCCGCAGGTGATCCCAAACCCGCCACTGGCACTCGCCAGCGCGCACAACCGGTTTCTTAGCAACGACCAGCGTCGGCCCCGCGCCGCCAACCGCTCGTTATCGTGGGTTTCGGCGAGGTGGACCAGCAGGCCCACCTTTTGCGACTGCGCGTGGCTGTGGTCCAAATACCCCGAAATCTGCAACCCGCTGTAGTTCTGGAACAACTCGGAGTAGGCCCACTGCATCCCGCCCTCGGTCAGCAGGGCTTCGGTGGCTTCCCACGCCCCGCCGAGGCCCTCCAGCAGGAAAATCGACTCCGGATACTCCTGCTGTACCCGATTTATAATGTACTGCCACGCATTCAGTGGCACTTTGTAGCCCGCATCGCAACGGAAGCCGTCCACGCCGCGACGGCACCAGGTGAGGAACACATCCGCGAGCACATCCCACAACGCCACATGGGCGTGTTCCAGTTCTACCAGGTCTTCCCAAATCGTGCCCCAGGCGCCCGGACTCACAAAGGCGCCGTCGGGCTTGCGCAAAAACCAATCCGGATGATCTTCCTGCAACCGGGAGCCCCACCCGGTATGGTTGATCACCATATCCAGAAACACCCGGCCGCCATGCGCGTGAACCGCATAGGTCAATTCACGAAATTGGTCGATGCCGGTCGTGCGTTTATCGAAGACGACCAGGGCCGGGTCAATGGCGGTCAGGTCCAGGGCAGCGTAAGGGCTCCCAAACCGGCCAAAACGAGCGTACGTGGTGGGCGTCGGGTTGACCGGGAGCAATTTCAGGATGCGGCAGCCGAGCCGCGCAAAGATGTGCGGCACCTGCGCGGTCAAGTCCCGCAAGGTGCCCGAGGGCGGCAGGACGGCAAACCCGGCCTCATCCAGCGGGGCCAAAGCCAGGGACATCCTCGGATCCCGAGTGGCCTGGGAGAAGCGCGTGCGCCCGAAGAGGCGGGCAAAGGCGCCGTAAATGATATTGCCGGTGCGTCCGCGATCAGGATGGACGGCAATGCCGGTGTCTGGCCCGGCGGGCCAGTGCTGCCAGCCGCGCTCGTCCAGCAGGTAAGCCTTTGCTTTAAAGAATCCGGTCTCGGCCAGGGGCAACTCCAGTGTCCAACCCTTTTCTCCGGGAATCATGGGAATGTCCCGCCACGAAGCGCTCGCCTTGGGTAACCCGTGCGTGTGCGCCTGCAGAACCTCCGTTCTCAGCATATCGGCCCGCCCCAGGTTGGTGCGGAGCAGCGCCCGCCAACCCGGCGGCATGCGCCCTTCGGCATCCCGTAGTTCGAAGCGCGCCTGGTCCCCCACAAACCGCTGCAGCCGTTCCCCAGGGGCGGGAGCCATGATCGGAACCAGAGTTTGCGCTTGTTCGTTAGTCATGTATGCCCAAATTCCGTTAACGATGTCCAAGTTTCGCCCCGAAAGCAAACGTCCGCCGGAAGATTTTAACCACCGTTGCCTGGAACTCCCGCTCCGAGCCGCGCAATCACCGTTCCGACCGCCCGAAATCAGGACAGGATTGCCTCAATACAGGCCGCTTTGAGCTAACGCTCCGCCACCGGCATGGCTTGAGTTTGCTTTCCCCCTTGCACATCTGCTAAAATGGCCGGAAGTTTGCTGTTAGGAGTTGCCCGACATGTGTTTCACCGTGGTATCGGTGTGCCCGGGCGGATGATTTATCCATGGCAGTTACATTAAATCCGGCCGAAGAGGCCCAGTTGAACCAGACGATTGAGATGTTCGAAGTGATCACTCAATCGCAGCCGCACGATTGTCAATCGCTGGAAATCCTGAAAGAGGCCTATACGAAGCTTGGGCGCGACAAGGATGCGGTGAACGCCTCCAAGCGGATTGCCAAGGCCTACCTGGATCTGGGCCAATTGTCCTCCGCCATACTCGAATACGAAACCATCCTCCAACGAGTGCCCGGCGACCCGGATGTCCAGGCGGCCCTCCACAGCATCGAGAGCAAAGCCAGCAGCTTCCCCGCGCAGACCTCCAGTTCCGAGATTAACGAACTTCGCCCACCCGAGACGGGCTCGAGCACCCAGTTGCGGACCCGATTGAAGGCCGCGACGCCAGCGCAACTGGATGATGGGCGGCGGGTGATGCACAAGCTCTTCGTCGATGGCAAATTGATTACCGCGGGGGATTTTGACCTGTGCTGGCCCGCCGCCGATCTCGCCTCGCCGGTGACCAAAATCCAGGAACCCTTTGTTCAGGCGCTCGCTGATAAGGGCCTGCTGCCTGTGGAGAAATCGCTCAAGGTCATCTCGGACAAATCGCGTTGCGCGTTCTTGCCGCTGGCAAGCTACGACACGGATATCGACCTGGCCCGCAGCTTTCCCGCGGAGGTTTGCCGCCGATGGTGCGTCCTGCCCTTCGATCGCATGAGCAAATCGATCTTTGTAGCGACCGCCAATCCGTTCAACCTGCAGGCCGCCAAGGAACTGGCGGCTGAAACCAACAGCCGCCTGCTATGGTACCTGGTCTCGCCGACCGACCTGGTGAAAAACCTGCAAAAAGCCTTTCGCTAACCATGGCTCCTGTAAAATCATTTGGCGAACGCATCGCTGACGCCCTGATCGAGGATAATCTCCTCACCCCGAAGCAGCTTGAAGAGCTGGTGGAGCTTCAGAAAAAAGAGGGCACGCGGCTGCTTAAACTGGTGATCGAAAAGGGGTATGTCACCGAACTGGAAATGGCGGTGTCCATGGGCCGGGTGTTGAACACGCCGCCCATCAACCTGGCCCGCGTGATGATCCCCGCCGAGGTGGGCGACCTGGTCCCGCGCGACGTGGCCCAGAACCACAAAGTGGTGCCGGTCTCGCGCCTGGAGAATAAACTTTTCCTGGCCATGGCCGACCCGCTCAATGTGCTGGCGTTGGACGACGTGCGGCGCATTACCCGCCTGGAGGTTGCGCCGCTCATCAGCGGGGAAAAGGCCATCCAGGACAAGCTCAACAGCCTGGACGCCTCACGCAGTGGCAGCATGGAGGACATCATCCAGGATGCCCGCAAGAAAGGCGATGCGGAAGAAGCTGACAACCTGGAACTCGCCAAGGATACCGTCGAGGAAGTGAACCTGGACCAGCTCGCCGCCTCCAGCGAGGAGGCCCCGGTCATCAAACTGGCCAACCTGATCCTGCTGCAAGCCATCAAAGACCACGCCAGCGACATCCACATTGAACCTTTCGAAAAATACCTGCGCCTGCGCTACCGCGTGGATGGGGTGCTCATGGACGCCACCCCACCGCCCAAGCAAATGCAACTGGCTCTGGTGTCGCGGTTCAAGGTGATGTGCAGCATGGATATTGCCGAGCGCCGTCTCCCCCAGGATGGCCGCATGCGCATCCGTGTGGCCGGCAAAGATTACGACCTGCGCGTATCGATCATGCCGACCGTGCATGGAGAAAAAACCGTGCTGCGCGTGCTCGACAAGGGGAACCTTTCCGCGAGCATCGACAAACTGGGACTCGATCCGCAAACCTTCGATCAATTCAGGGCGGCGGTGGATGCGCCGCACGGGTTGCTCCTGGTAACCGGTCCCACCGGTTCGGGCAAAACCACCACCCTTTATTCGGCGCTCAATGAGCTGAATAACCCGATCTACAACATCATCACGGTGGAAGACCCGGTGGAGTTCCAGATTCCAGGCATCAACCAGGTGCCCGTTAAAAAAGAAATCGGCTTGAGCTTTGCCAACGCGCTCCGCTCCATCCTTCGCCAGGACCCCGATATCATCATGATCGGGGAAATCCGCGACACCGAGACCGCGGAAATCGCGGTGGAAGCGGCCCTCACCGGCCACCAGGTGCTGAGCACGATGCACTGTAACGACGCTCCCGGCGCCATCGCCCGCCTTGATGACATGGGTATCGCCCCGTTCCTTATTTCCTCATCGGTGATCCTCGCTTGCGCGCAGCGCCTCATGCGCCGCATCTGCTCTCATTGCAAGGAGCCGATCAGCTACCCCGATAAAATGTACCAGGACCTGGGCCTGGAGCCTGGCTTCTTCGACACCGTCACTTTGTATCGCGGCCGCGGTTGCGAACGCTGCAAGAACAGCGGGTATTCCGGCCGCATGGCCATCATCGAGGCCATGACGGTGACCGATGAGATCAGGAAACTCGTCATCGCCCGCGCCTCCACCAGGGAAATGGGGAAGATTGCCATCGGCCAGGGCATGCGCACCCTGCGCATGGTCGCGCTGGATCGGGTTCGGGAAGGGCTGTCCACGATGGAACAGGTCCTCATGCTGACGCAATCGCATTGAGGGTGCTGGGTCGCCTGCCTGCCGCCGCTCAAAGCGCCCGCTGGTCCAAGATCCAGTGAACCGCTGCTGGAAGATCTTCCACGACTACCGCGCGCGCGAGTTCCCGGGGGGCTTGGGCCTCCGTCTTTCTGCCGTAGCCGGTACGCACCAACAGGCTGCGGCTCACTCCGGCGTTCCATCCGCATTCGAGGTCTATCAACTTGTCCCCCACCATGTAGCTCGCCGCCAGGTCGATCCCGAATTGGTCTCGGGCATCAAAAAGAAATTGCGGGGACGGCTTGCGTCCCCGGCTGGGCTGATCCGGCGCTTCCGGCGACACATAGATTTCCTGAAACTGCACGCCCTCCCGCGCCAGCTCGTTCAGCAGATGCCGATGCACCCGCCCCACATCCTCCAGGGTGTAATATCCCCGGCCCACGCCCGATTGGTTGGTGACCATGAACAGGCTGCAGCCGGCGTCCATCAGCCCGCGCAAAGCTCGCGCCGCCCCGGGAAAAATCGCGACCTCCTCCGGCCGATGCAGGTAATGGCGCTCTTCGATGATCGTTCCATCGCGATCCAGAAAAACAGCGGGCTTCATGCAATAATGGTGATGCGGTCGTCAGGCGATCCGCCATTTGTTTATTCGTTCTTGCCGAGGGATCGCCCGGGCAAATTCTCACCGTCAAAGTAACGCGGACGCAGGCGTGAAGTCCAGATTTTCGCCAGGTTTGGCCCCGGATGCGGACCTGCCGGGTTTGCGTCCACAGAGTTGAGCGCCGCCGCGAAAAGCCCCCGGGGCAACCAGTTGTTAGCCGCAGAAAATGTGAGAAGACTTCATCGGCGCGCCGCACATGACGCACGAGCTCCGCCTGGAACTGGTTTTACGCCCGCACGCCGGGCAATCAATGGCCTGAACGCCGACCTTGCCGTCCGTCATGCCGTCGCGTCCGTCAATCTCGAGCATCTTGGATTCCAGATCCTCCTCGGTGATATCGGTGCGTTCGCGAAGGATTTCCCAGAGCGCCTGGCAGGCCAGGGACACGCGGTCAACCTGCCGCTGGAGGCCGGCCACCGCCTGAGCCTGGCGGTCCGCCTTGGTATCCGCATTCTCAGCCGCACGTTCAGCCGCGTTGATCCTGGTTTGTTGGTAACTTTCCCACAGCATGGTGATATCAGACTCTAGGCCGATCGCGGGGTATGTCAAGCTGTCCGCGCCTGTCCGCAGCCGCGTGAGGGCTGACACTTGCTGGATGCCCTGGAACTTCCAACCGCCCCCGCCCAACAGCCTGCGCCGACACTCCCAACCTCGCTGCCCCTCGCAGTCACGCAACAATCCCGGCAACACCGAAATCCGACGGCTTCGTCGCGCTTACGCTGGCCTGCCGCAAGGACACCATCATCCCAAACCACCGGAAAACTGCTAATCGTCACCGGTCACTTTTAATTGTCGCCAGCCACCCACCCAGTGCCATTTCGGTTCCAGCTTGATTCTTTTCCTAGCGCCTTTGTTGTTCAATCCCCTTCACGTTTCTCCCCGGGGGTGCCCGACCGCACCAAACTATAAGTTACTGGCGGTGGCCACCGCGCGACCAGGCCGGCAACACCATCGACTTCTTTATGCAAGTGCTGGGAATGTCTTTCCACAATACCATGCGCGAAATCATCGGCGGCTGACAACCGCCGACCGCTATTAATCCGGCCACTGGCGTCGTAGTCTTGCGACGCCAGTGTTGACGCCTCGAAATGCCATGGTGCCGATCCACGTCATCCAGGTAAATATCACCACGCCGATTTCCACGGCTCATCACGTGGTAAAGCGCTCCTGGCACTTCGATTCTGTTCGGGCGTGGCATAAGCGCAGTCTGGCGTCTGAAATCGGCTGAGTCAACACCGAAAACGGAGCTTTCTATGGTCTGACCCCTCCAGCAAAGCCGCTTGTTGATGCGGATGGATTCGTCCAGCCCGCTAATCGGGCGGCTCTTGCCAACCCGCTTGCCGTTCTGCCGGCGTTGGTGATAGTCGCGTTGCCCGCCCCGGAGTAAATTTTCCTGCACCCGGTTGTAAACACTCCACAAGTCGGCTCCCGTGTCCTCGCTTCGTTGCGGCCACAGGATTTTCTCCACGCCAACCGGCGCGAACCGCAAGTCTTCCCAGCGAAGCTTCAAAGCCTGCTCGGCGAAAATGTGTTGCTCGGTCGGGGTCAACTGACGGGAACGGAACGCCTCCACTTTTTCAGTCAGCCGGGGCAGTTGAGCCAGCATGGCAAAGCTGGCGGCAAGCACTTCCTCGGTCTCGCGTCCGGTATGGCGGATGCTCACCGGTTCAATGGTGCTGTCACTCACCATGAGGCCATTGGCGCAAACGAACCGATACAGCGCCGTGTGGATTTGGTAGGCGCTCGAACGGTCGTGCGAGTTCACCAGCGCGATTTCGGCGGTGTATTCCCCCGGTCTGGCAAGCTGGTCCCGGCGTTGAAAGCGTAGCAGGTGCTTTTGAAAACCCATGCGGCCTTCAAGCCTCACGGCCTGTTGTTGCGCTTCGACGGGTGCCCAGCCTTCCTGACGCATCCGGCTCACGATTTGCGAGGTCGGCAGGAACGTGTAACGGTCGGACACTCCGGCCACGGGAGCGGCGGCAAACACGCTCGGGGCCTGCGCCTTGATTTGCTCGTCGCTCAACTCAATGCGGCTGAGTGAGCGGGTGTTTCGATTGATAGAACTGAACATACTGATTTTTCCTTTCTTAGCTGTCGTGTGATTTTCTGTGGTGATGGTTAACGATTCGCCCCGGCAAGCGCGTTGGTCGCCTCTGCCTCCTGGGCCATGATGTTGAGATCCCATTGCCTCCGGTCCTCGCTCTCGAAAAATTCCCGGAGTAGCTGCCGGTCCTCGGGCCGTGATTTGAGGTTCAAGCTGTCGCTCTCCCCACCGCACCAAAAGGCGTCCGGCTCATTGAGGTAAAACCCGGCGCTGATGGCCTGCACGTCGCCGCACTCCTGTTGCACGTAACGGAAAATGTCCGCGTGCTTCGCCTGGAACGGAAACACCGTCACTTGCTCCCGGCCTTGCCAGCGCAAAACGATGTATTTCGCAAACTCCGCTTCCTGTGCCCTGAACGATTGTTCGGATTGCTCTTGAGCCCTTCTCCCGGTCTGGATTGTCGTGTTGGTTTTCATGGTCTTTTTTTTGGTGCTCTGCTGTTCGTCTTGTCCGTCGCCCTTCGCTCGCGAGAGACCGCCAGCCGGGGCGGCCAGTGGGAGTAATCTTCAGAGGGCACCACGCCCGGCCCCCCGGCTGAACAGCGGTCGGTAGTGGGCGATGGGCAAGGCGAACGGCAGATACAAAACGGCCTGAACAACTGAACAACACGGCAAGGACAGGGGAAGTGAAGCGAACCCTGGCCCCTCACCATCGAGCGAGAGCGCGAGCTAACTTTGCCTCTGGCTCGCTCGGGAGTTTATGCCAGCCGTGAGCGGAGCGGAGCGTTTGACCTGGCCGCCCGCGCAGGGGTGCTGGCGCACGGCCACCAAGGGTCGCGGATGAGCGGCCAGGGCAAAGAGCGTAGCGGAGTGGCGGCGAAAGAAAGCTCACGAGGGAGCCTCGGCGGGGGGAGCCAGTCTTGCCGTGTTTCGTGTTGCTTCGGTGAGCGTGCGTAGCCGCCAAAAACCAGAGGCGAGGACGGTCCCGGGGGTAATCAGCCGCTGCTGACCGCCGCGAGAGTCTGTCGGTAATTCCAAGGAAACCAATCGCTGGGCGCCTGGGTCACCGCCTC
>JBBQYD010000135.1:0-11240 GCA_038209025.1 Verrucomicrobiota bacterium
GGACCTGCTGTTGCGTTGCATCCGAATAAACACTGGCTTTGGACATGCCGCCAGCCTATAACGTTTTGGCCAGCTTGTCCGCTCCTTTGTCACAAATCGTTGCGCGTCGCTGACTTATGATCCGCTGTGAATTCGCCCTGGGTTGGTTAGCAGAGTTGCGGGTCCTCTGTGCCGCGTTTGTCTTTTCAAAGCGATCCGCATCCGGCGCCTCCATGGATAAGCGCAGGCAAAGCAAAAAGGCCAAAGCACACGCGGCGCTTTGGCCTTGAAAAATCCAACCCGGACTTCGGGCTATTTCCGGCGACGAATGACGAGCAGTCCGGCACCACCCAGCAACGCCAGTGCGACCGTGGAGGGCTCCGGCACAACAGTCACTTGCAGGTTGTCGATCAGGCCGAAGAGCAGATCCGGCGAAAGGGCGTCAGTGGAAACAGTCGCATTGCTGTCGTAATGGGAGAGAAGGATATTGCCCCCACCCAGGGTGCCTGCGACGGTTGTGCTCACCGTGGCGATCAGGAGGTCGTCCACGTACCATTTGACTGAGGTGCCACTCTTGATGAGTTCAACATCGTGCCACCCAAACCCCAGCGACCCGACAGCGGTTGTCCCGGTTTGCTGACCATATAGAGCGAGCTGCGCAGCGGGAGCAGACACTCCGCCAAAACCGGCGTAGTAAGGATGACTGTTGTTTCGCGCGTCGGGACTTGTTCCGATACCTGCGGCAAAAACTCCGCTGGGGGCCGTATAACCAGTCTGGGCGGCTGGCGCGTAGGCTCGATAGTCAACACTCGATTGGCCGTCAACAGTCGTCCCAAAGTTAATGCTGTCGATTACCCCTCCCGCTACTTGAGCCGTGTTTCCGGCGGTGCCTATGCCGAAGCCCGTTATCTGAGTTGAGCCACTGCCTCCCGCCGGAGCAGGCCCATTGAAATTCAGCCACATATCGAATCGTACCGAATAGTCACCAGCGAAACTGTAACCAATCGGCGAGACACTAACCCCGCCGGGAAAGGTTGCGGTGCTCCCGAATTGGTTCCCCCGCAACTTCAGACCCGAGGTTGTCCCTCCGGAGTTCGGAGCCGAAGGAATTCCAAGCGCACCGTAGTTAAAAGCGAAGGTCGCGTCCGAACCTGTTCCGGCGGTGTTCACCTTCCAGCCAGCAGAACTATTCACTTCAAAGTTGTCGCTGAACAGGCTTTGCGCGGAGACACCGGGAGCACAAAGCGCTAGCGCCATTCCGGCACCCAAGAGAGACAGGTTAGTGGTTTTCATATTATGGTTGAACCGAGAAAGCATTTAACAGTTCTCGTGGGTTTGTCAACGATAAACCGAAAGAAATGGAAAGAATTGAGATCACCAACAACTCCTGAACTCAATCCGCCTCAATCGCATTGGGCAATTCGTTCTTATCGTCCGCCCGCCGCGGGAAATGTTGCGCCAGGATCTCACTCGCTTGGTGGATGCCCGCCAAAACCCCGGCGGTGTAATCGCCCGACCGAAAATGGGTGGTCATCCGGTCGGCAAGCTGAGTCCAAAAGTCAGGCCCGCACTTTTCGTGAATTGCAGTGTCGCCGATGACGGCAAATTTCTGGGCGCGCGGCGCAATGAATATCAGCACGGCGTTTCGTTCGGCCGTCCTTTCCATGTTCAACCGGCTGAACTGCTCCTGGGCGGCCAATACCGGGTCCTCGACCCCGCGATTGCTCACAAACACGCGAATCTCGCCCGAAGTCTTCAACTCGGCGCCGCCGATCGCTGCCACGATTTTATCATTGTCCAGGGAGTTGGTGAACTGCTTCGTATTCATATTACCAACGGCCTCCCGCCCCGCCGCCGCCGAAACTGCCACCGCCCCCCGAGAACCCGCCGCCCCCACCGCTGCCCCATCCGCCTCCTCCACCCCACCCGCCGCCACTCCAGGTGCCGTGGCCTCCGCCGTGATACACTCGGCCCCTGCCATGGCTACTTGCTGCGCGCAAGACGGCGATAAAAACAATCAGCATTAGAACAATGCCACCAAAACCCAGACGCTTGCCGTCAGAACCGCGATCCGCCACCGTTCGGCCCGAGCCCTTGTATTCCCCGCGAATGGCGCTCAAAGTGGCGTTTACGCCGGCTCTCAGGCCCGCCTCGTAGTTGCCCTGCCGGAAATGCGGCTTGAGCTCGTTCTCTATGATCTGTTTGGCCAGCGCGTCAGGCAGCGCCCCTTCCAAGCCATAACCCACCTGCAGGAACATGCTGCGATCTTCAATAAAAACGAACAGTGCCGCACCGTTATTCTTGCCTTGTTGCCCGACCTTCCAGGATTCAGCCACCCGCACTGTGTAGTCTTCAATGGAAGAATCCGACTGCATCTTGGGAAAGATCGCGACCACCACCTGGCTGGAAGTATCCCGTTCGAATTGCTCGAGTTGGGTATTGAGTTGGGCCGCCACCCCCGGCGAAACCACCCGGGCGTAATCGTTGAAGTATTGCTTCGGGGCAGGTGGGATCACCTCAGCGGCGAAGACCTGCCCGGCGGCGATCCAGAGCCAGAGAACCGCCAGGATTTGCTGACAGACGATGGATCTCAGGGTAGAGCGCATGGGTGGAATCAAACTAGCGTCCCGGGGCGGGTGCCTCGGCGTTTTTGCCGCCGAAATCAAACTGCACTTTGGGCACCACTTCCGCTCCGGGAGCGGCGGTGAAGTATGGCTTCTCACGGAAACCAAAGAAGCCCGCGTAAAACACCGCCGGGAAGGATTTCACCGCGGTGTTGTAGCCCTTGACCGCGTCGTTAAACCGGCCGCGCTCCACGCTGATGCGGTTTTCCGTGCCTTCGAGTTGGGCCTGGAGTGTTTGGAAATTAGCCGTGGCCTTGAGGTCGGGATAACGTTCCACCACCACCAGCAAGCGTGACAAGGCGGAGGAGAGTTGCCCCTGCGCGCGATCAAAGGCGGCGAGATCCTGCGCATTGTTCGGCGCGGCGTTCGGGTCCAGCTTGACCTGGCCGACGCTCGCCCTGGCCTCGGTGATCTGGGTTAGCGTGGATTTTTCAAAATTGGCCGCCCCCGAGACCGTGGAGACCAGGTTGGGCACCAGGTCAGCCCGGCGTTGATACACGTTTTGCACCTGCGCCCAGCTTTGGTCCACCTCCTGAGACAATCTTACCAGGCGGTTGTAGCTGCCGCCCGCGATTGCCACAACGATTAGAATTCCGATCCCCACCACTGCCAGGATGCCGCATCCAATGCCGAGTTTTTTCATAAATTCTAGGAAGATAGTCGCATCAATTGGGAAGGGCTCAACTATAAAACCATAGCGGTTTTGTAGCCTCCGCCAGCCTCAGGCGAGCCAGGGACTCTCTTGCTCTAACAGCGTTTGCCGGTTTTGGACTCGTTCAAAAATGCAGGTCACCGTTGACAAGCCCCGCCTTTTGATTACCCTTTGACGCTCTGGTTTATTGATTTTGATTTAACTGAACTATGCCGAACACGAAGTCAGCCGAACGGCGGATGCGCAACAGCGCCCGCAAGCAGTTGCGCAACCGTGGCGTGAAGTCGCGCCTGCACACCCTGGAGAAGAATTACCTGGAGCTCGTCAAAGCCGGGAAAAAAGAGGAGGCGTCGGTCAGTCTGCGCGGCCTAAGCTCGGCCTTCGACAAAGCGGCCAAGGTGGGTGTGATTCATCGCGCCTCCGCCAGCCGCAAGAAGTCCCGGCTTGCGGTGCGCCTGAACGCGGCCGCCCCAGCCGTCCCGGCCAAGTAAGCAATTTCCCCGTTTGTTGACCAAGCACAGGATGGCACTCCGCCCTCCTGCGCTTGCGCTTTATTCGCGGCCCGGTTCCGCCGAGCGCTTGCCGGGCGGAGGGCAACTCGTGATCGCCGGGGGAAAAATCGGGCTCCGTGCCAGCCCCATTTTTGCGAGGCGATAAGCAAGTCCGGTGGCCAGGCAGCCAAAGCCGTACTGGAGACTGCGCCGAAAATTAATGGAAGAGGCCTCGGGAAAATACTTCGTGGGGCAGCTTACCTCGCCGATGGTAAAGCCAAACCAAAGAATCTGAGCCAGCATTTGGTTGTCAAATACGAAATCATCGGAGTTTTGCTCCAAAGGCAGGCGCTCCAGAATATCGCGTGAGAATGCCCGGTAGCCCGTGTGATACTCCGAAAGCTTCGCGCCCAGCAACAGGTTCTCCGCAAACGTGAGCACGCGGTTGGAAACATACTTCCAAAGGGGCATTCCGCCGCGCAAGGCGTAGCCGCCCAATATCCGGCTGCCCAGGACGCATTGGTGCAGGTTATTGGCGACGATTGAGGCCATCGCGGGTATCAGTTTGGGGGTGTATTGGTAGTCGGGGTGGATCATGATTACGATGTCGCCCCCAGCTTCCAAGGCCCGTTTGTAGCAGGTTTTTTGATTGCCGCCATACCCGCGGTTCACCTCATGCACATGCACCCGCACGCCCTCCAATCCCCGGGCCACCGCCACCGTTCCATCCTTGCTTCGGTCGTCAACCAGGATGATCTCGTCCACGATCTGTTGTTCGAGCACTTCCTGGTAGGTTTGCCGCAACGTTTTTTCGGCGTTGTAGGCCGGCATCACCACCACCACTTTTTTGTTTTGATACATACGAGCTGACCAGCGCGACTCGCGCCATGTTGCGGCAAACCGCCGACCGTTTGAAGCCTAAACCTGAATCGCGTTCAGAGTTTGGCCAGCCTTTCGAGCAGTGTCGGCTTGGGGGTAAACCGCTGGGCGGCGGCTTTCCGAAACTCAGTTTCCAACTTCAGCCTGGCCCAACCCGCCATCACGATGTCCGTGCCCAAACCCAGCGTCAGCCAGGCACCCAGGAAGAAACCAAAGCCCATATGGGAGCCGGGCCCCAGCACACTGAGCAACATGACCCCGGCCAGGAGACCCCACGGGAAAATGAGAATCCAGCCCAGGCTGGTGCCGGCGGCTTGGTTCGGCTGCCTGGCGGTCAACCCAAACCACATGCTGACCCACGGGAGGGCGGCCATGTCGGCCACCAGCATCACCATCATTCCCACCCAAACGGAAATCATTTCGGACTTATCATTGAAGACGGCTCCCTTCACGGTTGCCGCCAGAAACAGAATCTCGACCAGCAGGACCGCCACGAGCGGGCCGAGGAACATTCGGCGCAAGGCAAGCATTTGGCCGCGAACGATCTCGCCAGGTTCCAGGGGAGTGGACAGCAGCAACTCGATCGCGCCGCTGTGCCGGTCCTGGGCCAGTTGCCGGCTGCCTTCCGAGGCAAGCCATGCGCGCAACGTCAGGTTCAACACCCCTGCCGAGACAAAAAAGGTCACTGGGTCGAGCCAGTCACTTTTCCATTTAGCCCAGGCCAGCAGCCAGCCAACCGCCATGACTGCGAGGGTGGTCCAGAACAGGTGTTTCTGGCGCCGTGCCCGTGCCGCCAGCCAGAAGTATGGGCTTGCCGCCAGCAATGCCTTTCGATAGCGCACGGCCTGGGGGGTGGGTCCATACATGAACGCCCGCCAGGTGAGTGACCGGGCGCCACCCGCCGGGGTGCCGTTGGGCCGGTCCTGCCACGCTCGCGGAATCACCCAACTGGCGATCAGCAGAAACAGCCAGCCCAAGGCGTTAATAGTGGCCAGGGAAAGCCAGAACCAGCCGGGACCCCGGCTGTAGCTGCTGTCAAATGCCTGAAAGTAAGCATAACCGGGGCTGCTCACGAGAAAGAATGGCTCGATCCTGAACCCCGGTTGGTGGCTCTGCGCCCAAACGCCCAAAGCCGGGAGCATCCCCATGAAGAACAACAAAATCAGTATCGTGCCTGAACTGCCCGCCTGGGCCGACCGCGTCATGGAGGAAACCATCACCCCGGCCGCGAGTGAGAATAACAGTGTGTTCACCACTACCAGCGCCATGCGGATGAACTCGCCAAGGGAGACACCGCCCAGCAGCAAGGGCAGGGCCATGATCGGCACCACTGCCAAAATCCCGTAAAGTGCATCCACCGACGCGGCGGCGAGTTTTCCCAGAACTATGTCGTATGCGCGCAGGTCTGTCAGGAACAGAAAGCCGAGCGTCCCATCCCTTTTTTCCCGGCTCAGGCAATCGGCGGTAAAGCGCACCCCGCCGAGGGCGGCGAAAAGGCCCGCGGACGCCGTGGTAATCGCGAACAGGACCTCCGCCGTTTCAGCCGCGCTCTGGTAGCGCGTCATTCCCATAATCCAGAGGCAGAGCAGCAGCACCAGGGCGGCCGCCCAGGTTCTAAACCAGTAGGTGGAAGTCTTCCGCGCGGCTACCCGCAATTCACGTGAGACGATCGGTAGAAAAGTCATGGCGTCACCGGGGGAATCATGGGCGGGGCGTCTATTGGGTTTCACCCCGGGTGAGGCGCATGAAGATCTCCTCAAGCCCGGGTTGATCCTCGCGGAGTTGCACCAGTCGGGCGCCGCCGCGCACGAGGGTTTCGGCCACCAACGCGGGATCGCACGTGGCATCCGGGAGAACGACTCTCAATTCACCATCCACCAGTGTAACGTCGGAGACTTCGGGCCGGGCCTTCAGCAACTCGGCGGCGGCCTGCGGGTCGGTGCTGACCCGGGCTCGCATCACTTTTCCGGACGAAAGCTGGGTCTGAATGCCCTGCACGGGCCCACTGTAGATAAGCCTGCCCTTTTCAATGATCGCCACGCGATTGCAGAGGGTCTGGAGCTCGCTCAGGATGTGAGAGGAAATGACGATGGTCTTGCCCATGCGCTGAAGTTCCTGAAGGATGGCCATCATCTCGATGCGTGCTCGGGGATCAAGCCCGCTGGCCGGTTCATCCAGCAGCAGCACCTGTGGGTCGTGAATCAGAACCCGGGCCAGCCCCAGCCGTTGCTGCATGCCCCGGCTGAGCGCCCCGATCAATGAACCACGTTTTTCGGTCAGCCCCACAAGCTCCAAAACGTCAGCCACCGTTTTGTCCCGCTGAACCGCCGGGATCCGGTAACAAGCGCCGAAAAAATCCAGGTATTCGGTCACCTCCATGTCCTTATAGACCCCGAAAAAATCCGGCATATATCCGATGGCGCGCCGCACTGCCTGACCGTCAGAAACCACGTCATGGCCCAGCACCCGGGCAGCCCCGGAGGACGGCGCCAGAAAGGTGGAAAGAATCCTCAGGGTGGTGGTCTTTCCCGCCCCGTTTGACCCGATGAACCCGAACAAATCTCCTCTGTTCACCACCAGGTCGAGGCCGACCAGCGCGGTCGTCGCACCGAATGCGCGGGTTAGTGCGGCGGTTTCCACCGCCGGAGTCGTTGGGGATGATGTTTGTGCCATGGGTTACTCCGCTGTTTTGGAAAGCGCCGCTTGAGCCTCCGGACTCTGGCCAGCAGCGCTCTGGACTTGGATGATTTGCCGCCACAGTGTGTTCCGGCGGCCGCGCGCGGGATCGAAACGGTTCATGCTCGGAACCGGACCGGGCCCTTCCTCCCACACCAGCAGCACGGCTTTGTCTGGGTCCTCTGCCTGGGCTGTCAGATCGAGTCCCGAGGTGGCCACAAACCGCCCGCCATACTTGTCGCCCCCGGCCATTTTGGAAAGGAAGGAGCACGCCATGCTCGCCTCCATCGTATGCTGAATGGTGTCACCGTCGCCCCGACCACCGAAGCTCCTATTCCGATAGCGGACCGCATTCTGAAAGTCCCCGCTGTGGTCCTTCACAAAACCCTCCAGGGTAATTCCCCGACGGCTGCTGAGATTGGTCCGCAAGGTCTGTTTGGGGCCCAAATCTCCCAATTCATGCACTCGCCCCCCTGACACCAGGCGCGCGCCCTTGAGCAAACGGCTCGAGCGATTCTCCACCGCCACGATCCACCCGTCCCCCGCGACCGCCACCGTCCCGGTTAACGGCGCTGGGTCGCGGATCAGCCACTGGCTTACCAGCAGGCGGCTGCTCCAGACCGGCACCCGCACACTGGCGCTGAAGCCGTCCCCTTGCAAAAGGATGTCCGTCCTCTCCCGGGCACTGCCGCCCGCCCAGCCGGCTTGCGTCTCATTGCGCAAGGCGGCGAGCCGGTTGGTGGCCGCCACGAGATAATCTTGATTCTCCGGTGAGTATAACGCCGCGTACGTCTGGCCGTGCAATTCCTCCCCGCCTCCCGCTTTTACGATATCCACCACGTGCAGCTCGCTGTATTCCGAATCCCCCGCTCGGAGCTTGTATCCGATGAAATAAATCATCACTGAAAACAGCACTACGTAGCCAGGAAAGGTTATCCAGGTCAGCATCGGTCGATTGATGCGCTTGAGCCAAAAGCGGTCCAGGGGCCCAATCACAACCAAATAAACCGCCAACAGCAACATCAGCCAGCCCAGCGGCATTTTGCGGACCTGGCGGGTCTCAATCAACGCCCCGAAAATGGCGTCGGTGCTCCACCCTGCCGAATAGCTCTGCCCCGCCTCCAGATAGGCACTGGCCGGCACGTTCACCAACCGCGCCCAGAAAACGTCCAGGTTTTTCCACGCCCGTGCCGGCTGGCGCTCGGGGCTGAACAAGAGCACCGACACGAGGCCCTTGCCGCAGCCTGAGGAGATCACCAGCGGCGCGCCGCCGGCTCCGAGTACTACGTGGCCGCGAACCGAACCAACGGTTGCCACGGGCAACGGGGACGCTTCAAATTGATCATCCGGCGCCAATTCGGCGAATGGATTTTCTCCCTTGTCCCGCCTGTCAGGATTGAACTCAGGGCTGGAAACACCGGACAAATCGGGCCATGCCGGGGATCTTAACCATTCCTGCGGCTCCGGGTGGCGCTCCAGCATCCTTTGCCCAAGCACAGTGCAGGGCACCAGTGCCGCCAGCCAAGGCGCGGCGCTTACATCCGACGCGTTTTCAATTCCAACCACCAGGTGCCCTCCGCCACGCACCCAGGCGCTGATGGCCTCCGCCTGCGGCGGCTTCAGTTCAGCAGCTCTTTCGCTGTTCAAATAGAGTGCGGTCATCCCTTGCAGCACCAGCGGATTATCCGGAAAGATAGGCGGCTGAATTTCCCCGACCGCCACCTGCAATGGGGAACTGCGCTTTGCCGCCCGGGGTGCCGGTGCTCCCCGGGATGTTCGAGAGATGCTCCCCAGGAGGACAGATCTCGCGCTGACTTGCTGCCGCAGGCGCACGTCCAAACGCTCAGCCCGGACCTGGCCAGCCTGATCAAGCAGCCGGATATTCCAGCTTTGGGTGCCTCGATCCCGTGCAAAGACCGGCAGCAGCACGCGTTTCAGGGTACCGGTCGGCAATTCCAGCGTCAGACGGCGGGTATCGCTCAACGGCTGAAAAACCGGTTGCACCTCGATCATCCCGGTGAAGGCCGCGGAGTCGTTCCGCACTTCGCAGACGATCGGAAACCAGGCGGACTCCCGGGCGCAGCCGTCCACGCCAATAAACACGTCGAACTGCAGCTCAGCCAGGGCCAGCACCGGGAAAAACCAAATCGCAACCGCCGCCAGCAGCCGGAAGAAAGCTGCTGCCGCACCGGAGCCCGATCTGCCAATCTTGTTCCAACGGTTCATGGTTGGGAGGAACCGACACGGCCCCACTGTACAGGCGAGCCCGACATTTATGCAACCGAACGTTTCCCGGGAAATATTTCGCTGCCAACCGAAAGAAACTTTTGTGGTTGGACATCTTTTGTCCCACCCGCAGGGGTAAGGTGATTCCCAGTTAGAGGTACATTATGGTAAAACAACAACTGGAACTGAGCTTGACCGGGCACACCATCGCGAAACCCGCGAAGCCGGCGGCCGCTCAATGGTGGTTTGAGAAGATGCGCCAGGTGGTCAACCAGGCGTGCGAGCGGACCCCCACCGGGCCGCTGCCAGCGGAGCAGTCCTGGCTGAACCGCTCATCGAGCCGCCGTCGCCCGCTTGATTTGACCCGCAAAATGGTCCTCGCAAGGTAAGGGATCGATGAACGGACTAATCGCGGGGACCGCTCCCACCGGCTACCGGGGTGATGCGGAACCGCTGCTCGTCCGGTCTGTGGCTTGTGTCCGCCCGAGGTCCTGCTATCCTCAACGGGCATGGATAACCCGACGAAAATACCATTCATTAAGGAAGATCCCTGGCGCATCTTCCGGATCATGGCGGAATTTGTGGATTCTTTTGAGACGTTGTCGCAGGTGGGACCCGGGGTTACGGTGTTTGGGTCCGCCCGCATGCCGCCCAGCAATCCCCACTATCAGGCCGCCGTGGAATTGGCCAAGGGGCTGGCAAAAAACAATCTGGCGGTGATTACCGGGGGTGGCCCGGGAATCATGGAGGCGGCCAACCGCGGGGCGGCGCTGGCCCGCGGCAAATCGGTGGGGCTAAACATTGAGCTGCCGCATGAACAGAAAGGCAACCGATTTGCCAACGTTCCCATCAATTTTCACTACTTCTTTTCGCGCAAGGTTTGTTTTGTAAAATACAGCATCGCGTTTGTTTTCATGCCTGGCGGATTTGGCACCTTAGACGAGTTATTTGAAGTCCTGACGCTGGTGCAGACGCAGCGGATACCCGAATACCCCATGATTCTCTTCGGGCGTGAGCACTGGAGCGGGCTGCTAAAGTGGCTCAAATCACGGGTGGAAGAAAAAGGGAGCTTCATCAGTCCCGGGGAACTTGACCTACTGACCATCACGGATGACCCGCAGGAGGTGATCCGGGTCATCCTGGATTATGAGCGCCGGGTTGGGCCGCCGGAAATGGTGCCGAGAGCCTTCGCGTAGAATTCGATTCATGTACCAGGTGTCTAGATTAGCCGAAGGCCTGACCGTGGCTACGGCCCACATGCCGCACATGGCCAGCGTGAGCCTGGGTGTCTGGGTGGGGGTCGGTTCCCGGTATGAACCGCCCGAGCGGAATGGCGTGTGTCATTTCATTGAGCACCTCCTATTCAAGGGCACGCGCAAGCGGTCCCCGCGTGAAATCTCGCAAGCTGTCGAAGGCATCGGCGGATACCTCAATGCTTTTACCAGCGAGGAAAACACCTGTTTTCATGCCCGGGCGTCGCACCGCCACTTTCCCGATCTGTTGGAGGTGGTAATGGACATGCTCCTCCATTCCCGGTTCCTGCCTGAAGACGTGAAGAAGGAGCGGGAGGTAATCAAAGAAGAAGTCAGCATGTGCATGGACGAGCCGCAGCACCTGGTGCAGGAGGTCTTGAATTCCATGGTATGGCCGGGGCACCCGTTGGGGCGTCCGATCACCGGCACGTGCGAGACCCTGGACTTGCTTGACCGCCCC
>JBBQYD010000136.1:0-11239 GCA_038209025.1 Verrucomicrobiota bacterium
AACGGTCCGACGCGATACATGCCGTCCGGGAATCCCAGCGGAGTGTAGTAAGGCGATTTCAGGTAGGAAGCCGGCTGGACTGCCTCCCCGATGTAATCCATGTATTTCTGGGGATCAAGCTGGTCGGCGATGATGCTGCCACTGGAATCGGTGAAGCGCAGTTTGCCACCGTGGTGTTCCCAGGTGCCATCCGGTTCGACGAGGCCCATGAACAGGGACGGGAAATTGCCAAAGATCTGGACTTCGCGTTTGTGGGTTTCGAGCACTTTCTTGAACAGGTCGAAGGCCACTTTGGTGGTGGCGAAGGCTTCCGGCAGCCAGGCGCGGATGCGCGCACGGTCCGCTTCGCTGAGAGCGCTGCGCACGCCCCCGGGGACGGCCCAGGCAGGGTGGATTTTCTGGCCGCCAAGCATGGCGATCACTTCCTGGCCAAACTGGCGCAAACGGATGCCGGCCCGGGCGAGTTCCTTGTTGGCTGAGATCAGGCCAAAGACGTTGCGGGTCGCTGGAGGGCTGTCCCAGCCGAGGAGGAAGTCGGGCGCGCTCAGGTGGAAGAAGCTCAGGGCGTGGCTTTGGACAAGCTGGCCCAGATTCATGAGCCGGCGCAGCTTGTCCGCCGGGGCGGGAATATTGACCGCCATGATGGCATCGCCCGCTTTGGCGGAGGCGAGCAAGTGGCTGACGGGGCAGATGCCACAAATCCGCGGCGTGATGCCGGGCATCTCGGAATAGGGCCGTCCTTCACAGAACTTCTCGAAGCCGCGGAATTCCACGACGTGGAACTCGGCGTCGGCAACGTGGCCCGAATCATCGAGGTAAATGCTGATTTTGGCGTGGCCCTCAATGCGGGTCACCGGGTCGATTATAATACGCTTGGCCATACGAGAAATTTACTCCAGTTCAACCGAACTTAAGCTGGGCGCCTTCGAGTTTGGGTTCGACGCCGCTCAGCACCTGGGTCAGCAGGGCTTTAATGCGGTCCGCCGGCGGCGGGCAGCCCGGCAGAAACAAATCCACATGAATGGTTTCATGGACCGGCAGGACGCGGGGCAGCAGGGCCGGAACGATGCCCGGCTCCCGTGGCACCATGGGATTGCTGAGCGCGCCGTCCATGTAGGCCCGCTGCAGCACGTTTTCAGCATTCCCCAGGCCGAGCTGGTTGCGGATGGCGGGCACGTTGCCCGTGACCGCGCAATCGCCAAAGGAAACCACCACCTTGGTGCGCTGGCGGATTTTATGAATCATTTCGAGGTTGTCCTCGTTGCAGACGGCTCCTTCCACGAGGCAGACATCCACGTTTTCCGGGTATTCTTTGATGTCGATCACCGGGCTATAGACCAGATCAATCTTTTCGGCGACGTCGATGAGAAACTCGTCGAGGTCCAGAAAGGACATGTGGCAGCCGGAACAGCCGCCCAACCAGACAGTGGCAACTCTTAAGCGATCCATTGTTTTTTCTCCCTTGCGGTGACGATGAATTCAAGTTTGGTGCGGTCGCGTTCGCTTTCGCCAACGGTAACGCCTTTGGCGAACAACGCGCCGGTGGGGCAGGACATGACGCACTTGCCGCAGCGGGTGCAGGTGTCCGATGAGCCCCAGGGTTGGTTCAGATCGGAAATGATGCGGGATTTGGAGCCACGCCCGGAGACGTTCTTGGTGCCGGCACCTTCAATATGCCAGCAAACCCGCACGCAGCGCGTACACATGATGCAGCGGTTGTGGTCCATCCCGAACAGATTGTGGGTGTTATCCACCTCCCAGCGGGGGAAGACGTATTCATATCGCACGTGGTCCACGCCCTGGCTCCAGGCCAGGGCCTGAAGCTCGCAATGGCCATTGGCCACGCACACCGAACAAACGTGGTTCCGCTCCGCAAGGAGCAGTTCCAGCGTCATCCGCCGGTATTTCCGGAGGCGTTCGGAATCCGTCTTTATCTCCATGCCCTCGGCCACTTTGGTGGTGCAGGCGGGCAATAGCTTGGCTATCCCTTTGACCTCCACCAGGCACAAGCGGCAGGCGCCCACGTCATAAACGCCGTCCAGGTGGCACAAGGTCGGAATGCTCACCCCGGCGTCGGTGGAGGCCTCCAGTATCGTCGCGCTCTCATCGGCGCTGACGAGCTTCCCGTCGATCGTAAACGTTTTAGCTGCCATAGAAGTTCTTCAGTTCTATTTGCCCACCGGTTGGGTTGTCGCGGGGGGATTGCTCCCGTGCGCCACGCTCGCGGCCGCCTGGCCGTTGCCGTTGTTCTGCGGGCCATGGACATCGTCAATGATCAGGTCCAGGTATTCCTTGCGGAAGTAGCGCAAGGTGCTCATGACCGGATTGGGGGCCGTTTGCCCCAAACCGCACAAGCTGGTATTGCGCACCATCTCACAGAGTTCCTCCAGTTTCTGGAGGTCGCGGAGGGTGGCTTTGCGCCCCAGTATCTTTTCGAGGATATGGTGCATCTGGACGGTGCCGGCCCGGCAGGGAACGCATTTCCCGCAGGATTCATCCATGCAAAACTCCATGAAGAAGCGGGCCACATCCACCATGCGCGTGGTTTCATCCATCACGATCATGCCCCCCGAGCCCATGATGGAGCCGAGCTTGTTGAGGGAATCGTAATCGACCGGGGTATCGAGCGCCTCAGCGGGAATGCAACCGCCGGAAGGGCCGCCGGTTTGCACCGCCTTGATGGTGCCGCCATCGGGCGCGCCGCCGCCCATTCTCTCCACGATCTGGCGCAGCGTGGTGCCCATCGGCACTTCGATCAGGCCGGTATTGGTGATCTTGCCGGCCAGCGCGAACACTTTCGTGCCTTTGCTCTTTTCAGTGCCGATGGCGGAGAACCATTCCGCGCCTTTGCGGAGGATCATCGGCACATTGGCGAAGGTCTCGACGTTGTTGATCAGCGTGGGACACCCATCCAGGCCGCTTTCCGCCGGGAAGGGCGGGCGCGGGCGCGGCGTGCCGCGCTTGCCTTCCACGGAGGCCATGAGCGCGGTTTCCTCGCCGCACACAAAGGCACCGGCGCCAATCCGCAGGTCGATGTTGAAATTGAACGGAGATTCAAAGATGCCGCTGCCCAGCAACCCAAGCTGCTTGGCTTGTTTGATGGCCGTTTGCAGGCGGGTAATGGCCAGCGGATACTCCGCTCGCACGTAGATATAGCCCTGGTTTGCGCCAATCGCGTAAGCCGCAATGGCCATGCCCTCCAACACACAATGGGGATCGCTTTCCAGCACGCTGCGGTCCATGAACGCGCCGGGGTCACCTTCATCCGCGTTGCATATGACATACTTCTGCTGGCTGGCGGATTTGGCCACCGTGGCCCATTTCAAGCCCGTGGGATAGCCCGCGCCGCCGCGCCCGCGCAACCCGCACTTGATCATGGTATCAACGACTTCCTTCGGGGTCATTTCCCGCAGGACATCGTGCAATGCCTGATACCCTTCATGCGCAATGTATGACTCGACTCGTTCCGGGTCCACATACCCGCTGTTGGCCAGCACAATCGAAAGCTGCTCGCTGAAGAAGGGATGGTTGGGGTCACCCTTTTCCACGTCGGTCTTCCCGCCTTTCAGCGTGGAGATCAACGATAGCGCGTCCTCCGGTTTCACCCTCTGGTAGAGGGTGTTGTCCGAATCCACCTGCACCAGGGGACCCTGGCAGCAGAGCTTCATGCAACCGACCCCGCGCACCTCCACCTCGTCATCCATTCCGGCTTCCTTGACCGCCTTCTCCAGTTGTTCCTTAACTCCTTTGGAGTTGCTGGACATGCATCCAGCCGCCATGCAGCAGCGGATGGTGTACTTCTTGGCGGAAGCTTTTTCTTTGCTGGCTATCTGATTCAGGTCATCAATGTCCATGGCCGATCCATTCGTTAAGTTTTTCCAGGGCGGATGCGGGCGTTTGCCGCGGCGTCACGGTGCCGTCATACACCACCGCCGGGGCGATGCCGCAGGCGCCGATGCACCGCGCGGTCAGGAGTGAAAGCCGATTGTCGTCCGTGGTTTCCCCGGCTTTGACTTTCGCCAACTCCTCCACCGCCGCCAGCACCTTGTCCGCGCCTTTGACGTAACACGCGGTGCCCATGCAGACGACGCACGTGTGCTGTCCTTTGGGTTTCAGCGTGAAAAAGTGATAGAAGGTGGCCACGCCATAGACCCGGCTGGCCGGCAACTTCAGCTTGTATGCGACAAACAGCAGCAGGTCGTCTTCCAGGAATCCAAAGAGTTCCTGGGCCTTGTGCAGCACCTCAATGAGTGAATCGTGCTTGAACTGGTGCTTCTTCATATGCGCCTCAAGAATCTTGAAGCGCTTATCGCCACTCGCATGGGCGAGTATCTTCGGCAACCGGTTTTCGTTTTTTTTCGACAGCGTCGCAATCATATTGCTTGTGTGGCTCCCTTGTCGCGGCTGCCTCCCGCGCGGCTGCCACTTACAATGGATTCCCACCCACAGGCTACCAAGCCGGTTCACGAAGGCTTTCCCTCGCTTGGCATTTGATAAACTTTTTTTGACATGTGCCACAACCATAACGATTAATGCTATGTAGTATCAGATGTTATATCGCCCGGAAAAACCGCCGGCGGCCCCGGCGGGCCAGACGGCGGATGCTACCCCAGGGAATTCACGATCTTGCGGTGGGCGCTGGAGAAAGCCAGGGCGCGCAGGTCCGCCGGGGTGGCCCACAACCCGGCTGGCCGGGCACGGGAGGCCAGGCGAGCACGATAAACCACCAGGGTGATTCGATACCGGGTAATGGCATGCCTCACGGTCAAACACGGTTCAAGGCCCGGTTCCAGACCTTTGATGAATCCCCGGGCCCAGGCCGCCGGGTCATGCATTCCCGGAGGTGCCTCCACGTTTGGGAACTCCCACAAGCGCGCGTTCACCACCCCCGGCGGTCGTTGGCGGACGAGGTATTTGCCATTCCGGGCGATCACCAGGGCCAGAAACCTCCGCGGCGTGCTGCGCGCGCGTTTCCCGAGGTTCGGCAGGGCGGCCACCCGGTTCTCGTTACAGGCCACGCAGCACGCCCTCACCGGGCAGCGGGAGCACTCAGGACCGGACGGCAGGCAGACCGTGGCCCCCAGTTCCATCAGCGCCTGGTTGAGATCCCCGGGCGCCTGAGGTGCCCCGTCCACCAGTTCTTCCGCCCGGCTCCACAACCGTGCCCGAGTGGCGGCGTCCCGCGCGTCCTCACCAATGCCGAAGATGCGGGTGAGCACCCGAACCACATTGCCGTCGAGAACGGGTTTCGGCTGGCCGAACGCGATGCTGCAGATCGCGCCAGCGGTGTAGCGTCCAATGCCCGGAAGGCGGAGCACGTCCTCAAAACGGCCCGGGAATACGCCACCATGTTGCTCCACGATTTGCCGGGCGGCTTGTTGCAGGTTTCTCACCCGGGTGTAATACCCGAGGCCCTCCCAGAGTTTATGGATGTGGCCGGAGTCGGCCCGGGCCAGCGATTGAATGTCCGGGAGGGCGCCCATCCACCGTTCCCAGTACGCCATGACGGTCTTGACCTGAGTCTGCTGGAGCATGATTTCCGACACCCATATTCCATACGGGTCCCGGGTGCGGCGCCAGGGAAGATCGCGAGCATGCCTGGCATACCATTCCGGCAATTTTGAAACGATGGAACGGATCTTTCGCTGGTGCGGCGTCACACCCACCAAATACAGAAAACAACCGCCCGAACACAAGGCCAGACCCTCAGCCGCAAGGGCCGTCTCCCTCACCGCACGACCCGCCACCACGGATGACCCCAGGACAATCCTCACCCCGCTCCTTTTTGAACAAACGGGCTGGCCTTTTGGAATTACGTGATAGCGGCGACGTGCCAGAATACAAGCGCGGTAAGTCTGGTAAACCTATTAAGGGCTGATTTTCCGTATTCATGGCCCAAATATCCGAAAATAGTTTGTTCGCTTTTCACTTTGGCGTCCATATATCAAGGACATGACTAGCGATGACATGGCGTTGGTGCGGGAATACGCCCAAAGCAATTCCGAGCGGGTGTTTGCCACACTGGTATCGCGGCACGTCAACCTGGTTTATTCGGTCGCCCTGCGCCAAGCCGGGGATCCTCATCTGGCTGCGGAAATCACCCAAAGCGTTTTCATCACCTTGGCGCGGAAAGCAAAATCACTGAGTCCAAAGACCATCCTCCCCGGCTGGCTCTGCCGCACGGCACGATACATTTCCGCCGACACCTTGAAAATTCAACGCCGCCGCCAATTCCGTGAACAGGAGGCACACATGCAAGCCATTTTGAATGAACCGGATTCCAATGCATGGAAGCAAATCGCCCCCTTGCTGGATGAGGCACTGAACTGTTTGGGGGAAACAGAGCATGATGCCGTGGTTCTCCGATTCCTTGACGGCAAGGAATTGCGGAACGTCGGTGCGGCGATGGGAACGACTGAGGACGCGGCACGGATGCGGGTGAACCGAGGGCTGGAAAAGCTCCGGGAATTCTTTACCAAGAGGGGTGTGACCCTTTCAGCAGCAACGATTGCCGGAGCCGTTGCCGCAAATTCCGTCCACGCCGCACCGGCAGGACTTGCCGCCGCCATTACCGCCGCAGCACTTTCGGGAGCCACTGTCACAACCGCGGCAGTCACTGCCGCCACCAAAACCATTGCCATGACCACACTCCAAAAGACCATCGTTACCGCTACAGTTGTCGTGCTTACGGGGGCGGGAATCTACGAGGCCCGTCAAGCCGCCCAGCTTCGTGAGCAAATTCGGGTTCTTGGCGAACAACCATCCCAAATCCCTCCCGGGCGGGCCGACAGCGCGAAGGATCTGGAGGTTTCCTCGTCCCTGCAAACCGAACTCGAAGCGGCCAAAGCCAACGAACGAGAACTCCTGAGGCTTCGCGGCGAAGTCACCCGTTTACGGAAGGAAGCGGCGGAACTGGCCAGCGACGCCAGGGAGGCCAACGACTTTCGCGCCGAAATGCTCCAAGTCATGTCCAACACTCCGCCCGTTAGAACTCTGGCATCGACGACCGTCACCACCGCTCCCTGGAACCAAGCCGTTCTCACGGGAGGATGGAAAACCCCTTCGGGAAAACGTGTAATCGTGGTGACAACGCCGTCCACCGACGGAACCCCGGGGCAATTGACCATTAAATCCCAAATCGTGGAATACACGGACCAGGCAGGAATCGCGCTCGGACTGGATCAATTCAATACCGATGACCAAGTTTCAACCAAGGCATCCCGCCTAAGCGCGCAGCGATTGAAGACGATTCTCAAGGCCGCTGAAAACCACGAGGGCGTGGACCTTATTTCCGCACCCGCGGTCACAACCTTGAGCGGGCGCCAAACGCAGGTCCAAGTAGTCGCTATGCACCAGACTCCTTCCGGGGAAAACTATAGCACCGGCCCCGTCCTGGACCTCATTCCTACCATCGAAGCAGACGGCCAATCTGTTCAAATGGTAATCTCGGCCCACTTGAACTACCTGATCCCAACGCCCCGGCACTGACAGCCGGGCTGGTTCAACCAAGGGCGTGGTTGCTGGCTCCGCCTGGCTCCGCGGCAATACGCCGTTCAGGGTTCGGCGCTTTCACGGCCCCGCTTTAAATTCCGCCGCGATATCCGCGGTCAGGAACCTGAGATCACGATTCTTTTTTCTTTTTCTGGGCGTCCTCGCGGTTCGCGGCAGACTTGACGGGCCAGAGTTCGGAGTCGGTGCGTCCGGCTTTGAGAATGGCTTGAATCTGTTTTACGATTTGCGGGTTTTCCGCGGCCACATCCCGCTTTTCTGCGCGGTCGGTCTTCAGATCGTAGAGTTCGAGGGGCTTGTCCAGATCGGGCCGGACAGCCTTCCAGTTGCCCATGCGCACCGCCTGGCTGAAGCCCCGCTCGTGGAATTCCCAATAGAAGTATGGGTGTTGATTGGCCTGAGTTTTACCGGTGAGTTCCGGGAGCATCGAAATGCCGTCGATCTCTTTGGGCGTCCTGGCGTCGGCCAGTTCCGCGAGCGTCGGCAGCACGTCCCAGAAAGCCCAGGGCTGATCGCTGACCCGTCCGGCCGGAATGCGAGTGGGCCACCAGGCGATCAGCGGCACGCGAATGCCGCCTTCGTGGAGGCTGCGCTTGTAATCCCGCAAACCGCCGGCGCTTTGGAAGAATTCCGGGCTGGCACCGCCTTCCTTATGCGGGCCATTGTCGCTGGTGAAAATGATGACGGTGTTGCCGGCGATGTTCTGCTCCTCGAGTTTCCCCATGAGCCGGCCGATGTCAGTGTCCATGCGGGTGATCATGGCCGCTTTGTTTTTTTCCGGCTGGGGCCAGGGTTCGCTGGTGTATGGGTCGTCGGTGGGCACTTGCATGCCGTTGCCCGAGCGGCGGCCCTCCTCGTTATTGGCGTGAGGGATGGTGTAGGCCAGGAACAGGAAGAAAGGGCGATACTGGTTAAACTGGTCGGGCTTGTTAATGCGCACAAAGTTCAAGGCACCGGTCGTGAACAGGTCGTGGCTGTAGAGTTTTTTTGAATTGGCAAGGTTTTCCGGCAAAGGCAGTTGGCCGTCAAATCCGGCGCGCGAATCGAAGCGCCAAATATAGGTGGGGTAATAGTCATGGGCATGAGTCTGATCCAGGTAACCCACAAACTCCTGGAACCCCTGCTTTTGAGGCACCCCGGTGGTGCCCTCGTTTCCCAGTCCCCATTTGCCGATCAACCCCGTCCGGTAGCCGGATTCCTTCAAAACCTCCGCCAAAGTGACGTCGTCCGGGCGCAACGGAACATCGGCGTTGCCGCGGATGCGGGCGTGCCCGGTGTGCAAACCGGTCATCAAGGCGCACCGGGATGGGGCGCAGACGGTGCTGCCCGCGTAAAAGCTTGTAAAACGGGTGCCTTCGGCAGCCAGCCGGTCCAGGTTTGGGGTTTTGATCCGCGTCTGGCCGTAACAACCAAGTTCTCCGTAGCCGAGGTCATCCGCCAGGATCAAAATGATATTGGGCCGGCGCACTCCGGAGGGCCGGGCGGGCGCATTGGTGTCCACCGCCAGCAGGGAAGCCGCGAAATTTACGGCCAATCCCAGGGCCAACCAGCGCCAGTTCATACGCACTTTTCTCATTCTTTCACCAATGTGGAGAATCGCATGGAGGGCGTCCATTCCATAATTTCAATTGCATTTGCGAGCTTTCCGGGCAAGTTGTGGAAAAACTAATGGCTGAAGAATCCAAGCCCGAGAAAGAAACAGCAGGCAATCCGAGACCGAACCCCGAGCGCCGCGGGCGCAGGGGACGTGGAGGACGCCGCCCTTATGGCCCGCGCGCGGCCAAGGCCGGGCCTGCTGATACTACTGAGACCTACGCCCCCGAGGCATCCCCAGAACCTCCCCGGGCGCCGAGATCCATCACCTCAGACCCTGATGTCGCTTTTGCACCGCCACCTGAAGCGCTTCCCGCAGGCACCCACGGGGAACCGCCTGAGGCGGAGTTCGAGCCTGATTCAGAGCGGGAGCCGGAAGAAAAATTCGAAACCCGGACGGAGTCCGAGCCAGAATCCGGATTTCATCAAGAGGAAGACAGGCCCATGGCTCAACCGCCCGGACCGCCGCCTGCGGCTGCCCGGCCCCAATCGTCACCCCCGCCGTACCGCGAACGGCATCGGGGACCTGAGCCCCGTCCCCAGGATCGCCAGCGTCCGTTTAGAGACCGCCCCCGGCCCCCGGCCCCCCAACCGCTGCCGCCGCCCCATCAGCCCGCTTCTCCGGCAACCATTCAAAATGCCATTGAGGACGTGAACCATATCATTGAGGACTTGAAGGAAACTTTGGATGAGATGGAGGAGGTGCTGGAGACCCTCGAGTTGGCGGAACGGCAAATGACGGCTGATGAGCGGGAAATTGAATCTCTGCGCCGCGCCCTCCGGCAGGTACAACGCCCGCGGGACAACCCGCCCCCGGGGCCGCGGCATTAACGTTTATCCATGCAACGTAAGGCGCGGGGGGCTCCCGGGCAGCCGGCAAACGGCTCCCCGGTGCCTTCTCCAATCGATATCGTGGAGACGTTGCTGATCGCCGGCCAGCGCCTCGCCAACACGGTGGACCGGCTATCCTTCTCCCCACCCATCACCCACATTTACAACCCGTTGCGCTACGCCTGGGCACCCTACGAGCGCTACCTGCGGCGCTATGCCACCACTCCCAAACGCGTGGTTTTTATGGGGATGAATCCCGGGCCCTTCGGCATGGTGCAAACCGGCATTCCATTCGGCGAAGTGAACGCCGTGAAAGACTGGTTAAAGATTCAAGCCCCGGTGGTTGCGCCCGCCCGCCAGCATCCCGCTCGTCCGGTGCTCGGTTTTGATTGTCCGCGCCGCGAAATCAGCGGGCAGCGGCTTTGGGGATTCTTCGCTGAGCAATTCACCGCGCCAGAAAACTTCTTCCGCGAGCACCTGGTCATGAATTATTGTCCCCTGGCGTTTCTGGAGGAGAGCGGACGAAACCACACGCCCGACAAGCTGCCCGCCGAGGAAAAACAGAAGCTATTTCGCGCCTGTGATGAGCATCTCAGGAGCACGCTGGCCGCACTCCAGCCCGAATGGCTGGTGTGCGTTGGCGGTTTCGCTTATGCGCGTGGGCTTGATGTGACCGCCTCCACCGGCGGAGCGACCGCGCAGGTTTGCCAAATCCTGCATCCAAGCCCGGCAAGCCCCGCCGCGAATCGCGGCTGGGGTGCGGCCGTTTTACGTCAATTGCAAACGCACGGCATCCTGCCCTGACGAATGGCTCCAGGCTTTGGGCGGGGGCAGACCCGCCCAGCGCGAGGTTTTTCGGTTTTATATGTCCCAGGGCGAGCAAACCCGGACAGTTTTTCGGTTTTATATTGCCGTTAGCACAGGAGATGGTTACTCCTTTCATGCTGCGCCAGATTTGAGTCGATTATCCCGGTGCCGTTGATCAGGTCACGGACGGCTGGGATCGGCGCGAGGAAGGCCCGGGTTACAGGCAGCGTGAAGAATGATCAGGAAGTTGGGATGTAAACCGAAGTGACGCTTCACACTGTGCTGGGTTTTGGCTTTCTGATGGTTCCGGAAGCAGCGCCGCAGCGCGGGTTTGGCCACCCGCGCAGGGCTAAGCAAATGCCAGCCGCGAAAAGCGAATTCCCATCATATTATGAACCTCAGAACATTGCCCTTGGTCTTGATCGCTGCCCTCTCCCTCGCCCCGGCAGTCAACGCCCAGGTGCAGTATGTCATCGTCATTAGCGTGGATGGGCTGGGG
>JBBQYD010000137.1:0-11192 GCA_038209025.1 Verrucomicrobiota bacterium
GGTCAGAAATCGCCCGCTGGTAAGTCCTCGCCGCTGCAATATCAAGCCTGTATGCAACCATCCCGCATACGGACGATCATCCTCCAGCAACTGCCGGGTGCTCGTATCTCCCGGGGTGTATATACTCTGCCCGATCTCGTAACCAAATTTCGCCACCCGCTCTTCAAACCCCAGCGTCGGTATCGCTTCGGACACACGGCGCACCCATCCCGGCAGCCAGCCATCCCGATGCAAAAAGGAAAGCTTGATGCCCTGTGTGTAGTTGCGGTCGGTATCCACCACCAGATCGTTTTCCTCGATGAGGGTGAACACCGCTCCCTGGTCAAAACCATCCGCCGGCGGTTCAACTGAAAGCGCCAGAGCCGGAGCCAGGAGCAACGCCGCCAGGCCGCCGCCGTTAAAAAATGTCATTCGCACGTTGTTACCTATTGGCCCGCGCCATCCGCCCCGCCGCCATCTAAATCGATGAGAATATCCCGCGGCTCCGCCCCGTTGCTCGGCCCCACGATTCCCCGGTTCTCCAACTCGTCCATGATCCGTGCCGCGCGGCCATACCCGAGCCGCAACCGCCGCTGCAGCAGCGAAACGCTCGCTTTCTGCTCGCTCCGGATAACCTCGATGCATTGCTGGATAATCTCCTCATCCTCATCAATGCCCGCCTCATTCTCGAATCCGGTGCTCGGTTTTGACAATTGCTGGTGGATTTCCATCTCGTAGCTGGGCTTCGCCTGCTTGGCAATGAATTCCACGATGCCCTGAATCTCCTGGTCGGTGATCAGCGCACCCTGTGCGCGGATCAACCTCGCCGAGCCGGGGGGCAGGTATAGCATGTCACCTTTGCCCAGCAGCTTGTCCGCGCCCATCGCATCCAAGATTGTCCGCGAGTCCACCTTCGCGGCCACCTGGAAGGCGATCCGCGCCGGGATGTTTGCTTTAATCACCCCGGTAATCACGTCCACGCTCGGACGTTGCGTCGCCACGATGCAATGGATGCCGGCCGCCCGGGCCATTTGAGTTATCCGCGCGATTGCCATTTCCACATCCGCCGGGGCCACCAGCATGAGATCCGCCAGCTCATCGATAATCACCACGATGTAGCTCAGCTTCTCCGGTATCACGATGTCCTCTTCCCGGGGCACCACGATCTCTTCATCGACCTCCACCGCAAAGCCATCCGCTCCCGGCTCCACCTTCTCCTTCCGGGCCATCAGCGGGAGCTCCGGTTCCGGCTCGGGCATGGGCTTGTTCTTGGGACGCGAATTGAACGAAGCAATGTTGCGCACCCCGACGCGCGCGAAAATCTGGTACCGCTTCTCCATTTCATTCACTACCCAACGCAAGGCCAGGATGACTTTCTTTGGATCGTTCACCACCGGCACCACCAGGTGGGGCAGCGAGTTGTAGAGTTGCAACTCCACCACCTTCGGATCGATCATCACGAAACGAAGCTGGTCGGGTGAAAACCGGTAGAGCAGTGAGGAAATAATCGCGTTGATGCAGACGGATTTTCCCGAACCCGTGCTGCCAGCGATCAGCAGGTGCGGCATTTCAGCCAGGTCCGCCACAATCGGATTCCCATACACGTCTTTCCCCAGCGCGAGGGGGATTTTTGCCTTCGTATTCCGCCACTCATCCGATTCCAGCAGATCCCGCATGATCACTTTGGTCTTCACCGCGTTCGGCACCTCCACGCCCACTGAACTCTTCCCCGGCACTGGCGCAAGAATGTGAATCCGCTCGGCTTTGAGGACTGCCGCAATGTTGTTGTTCAGTCCCGAGATCTTCTCCAGTTTCACCCCCGGCGCCGGATGCAATTCGTACCTTGTAATCGTCGGCCCTTTGGTGATGTCTCCCAATGATACTTCAATATCAAATTGCGCGAGCGTCTGCTGCATCAACCGCGCATTCGCCATCAATTCTTCCTTTGATTCCGTCGGTTTAACCGTCTGGTCGGGATGCTGTAGAAAGTCGTGAGTTGGCAGTTGGTAATTGCCGATCATCGGCGTGGACGCAACGGTAATGGGCTTGGGTTTCCGCGGCAGCAGCTTGGGCCTTCCCGGCGCCGGTGAGGTCGTGGTGCCGGCTGCTGGCGCGGGGCCAGCAGCCGGAGTTTCCTCCCCGTGCCCGGCGTCCGACCTGGTCAGTTCGGCCTTTCCTCCAGGAACATCGGCGGTGGACGCCGCCGACACCTCTTGCGCGGTAATCACCATCCCGTCCTCCCCTGAAACAACGGGCGTATCAGACCCCTTCTTGCCTTTGGCGGGGGTGGAACGGGATTGCGGTACACTCAAGTCTCTCACCGTCGGCTCCGGAACCGGCTGCATGTCAGCCCCCAACCCCGACCGTTCCACATCCTGTTCCAGTTTCTTCGCTTGCTTCTGCAAATCCTTCGACCGCCGTTCCAGTTCCTGCTCCTGTGGGGACAGCCCGCTTTTCAGCGCTACCACCCTTGTCCACAATGCCCGCAGCCACTCGCCGAACTTGAAATTTGTCAGGTATAGCAGACTGATGAAATACAGCATCAGGAACAGAATCGTCGCCCCCACCGTGCCGAAGTACACAAAAAGGCGCTGGTTCAGGTTTACCCCCAGGATCCCGCCGGCGGTAATGTACAGGTTTCGCTCCACTCCCCCCAGGTAGCCACGGTAAAGGTCCAGGAGTCCCACACAGCACCCGAACAGCACCAAGGTCCACAACCAACGCCGGCGCAAGTATTGAAAGCTTTCAAAGAAGAAACCCAACCCGACCAGCAGCAGCAGAACCGGCACCACGTAAACCGCCGCTCCGACCCACCGCAGGAAAACATAGGCCATCCACGCTCCGATAGGTCCGATCCAGTTTCGCAACGGCGCGTTGACCGGCACCCCGTTGGCAGAGACGTCGCGCGGGTGGTACGACAGAAGTGCCACCAATAAAAGCACGGCAAAACCAACCAGGATAATGCCGATTATATCGTTGAATCCGTGGGCGGGTTGCGATTCCGCGCCAGATTTGCGAGCCATGGCGCCCAAGGTATAACCCTGGCGCTGCCCTGACAAGGAACGAGTGACCCCTCCCCTCCTGATTCAACTACGCTCCCCGCCCATGCACTTCCTGTCATCGATTCTTCCTCCGTCCTTGACTTTCACTCTCTTCTACGGACCAATACCGAGGTGAAGACGGCCCACTCAATTCTCCTCCACCGAATATCCAAGCTGCTTTGCCTCGTACTCCTGCTGCTGGGGCAGAACCGAATCAGCGCCGCGGAAATAACCAAACTCCTGGTGTTCGCCGAATCCGACCGGGCGCGCATCGAAGGCACCGCATCCCTCTCCAACCTCGTCGGCGCGGAACTCCGCGGAACCATCCACCATGTTGGCACCGGAAAAGCGCTCTGGTCAGGATCGCTGGGACAACTGACCCCCGCCCCGGACGGCGCCCAGTTCAAAGCCGTCGTGTCAGGTGTGAAGCCGCTGATTTGGGAACCTTCTTCCCCCCAACTCTACCTGCTCAACGTCCAACTGATGCAGGGCGGTGCCCCGGTCGCTTCCAGGACCGCCCGCTTCGGTTTCCGCTCCATGGAAATCCGCAACGGCCAGTTTCATTTGAACGGCCACCCGATCTTCCTTCGCGGCGTGGCCATCAACCCGCCCGGACGAACCATCCCTGATACGACCGCCGAGTCGCGTGTCTTCGCGGAGGACTACGTGAGGTGCCTGAAGGCGCATAACCTCAACATTTTCCGCATCAGCACCGATGTCTCGCAAACCTGGTTCGACGTGTGCGATGAACTCGGCATGATGCTGTATGCTGGACGCTACGGATCTCCGCCTGAGACCGCCGAAGGCAAACAGGCCGCTCCCCTTGATTTCTCCCGCAGCATCGACGGCTACCGCACGTTGTTCGAGAATTACGTGAGCCATCCTTCCATCGTGATGTATTACCTCTCAAACGAACTCCCGGTCTCGGGCAAACGCGGCGAAGAATTCAGCCGGCTGCTCACCGAAGCCCATGCCGCTCTGCGTCAATGGGACCCCACGCGCCCGTACATCGGCAATGCCGGGTATGGCGAGGGCCGTGAAGGGGAGGTCTGCGATGTCCATCGTTATTGGGGCTGGTACTACAACTCCTTCCTGACTTATTACAACTTGCGGGACCGGCTCAGACCGCAGCCGCTCTTCGGTGATCCCGCAAAGAACCAGCCCCTCACCTTCACCGAATGCGTGGGCGCATTCACCGGCTCCTCCGGGGAATTCAATGTCGTGCGCAGCAAGCAACTTGGCCCTCGTCTGGGCTGGATCGGCCACACCGAAACCCCTTTCGAAGACGCCTTGGAGTACCAGTGCTTCATGGTCAAGCAAGCCACCGAGGCCTTCCGGCGCATGCGTCCTTTAAACCCTCGACTGGCCGGCATCATGCCCTTTACCATCCTCTTTTATAACTGGAACGGGATCACGAACTTCTCCCAAATGGTGCCCAAACCGGCTCTCCGCCAGATGGCAATTTCCTATCAGCCGGTGCTCTTGAGTTGGGAAAACTGGACACCACAGCGGTATGCGAGCGAGCCCATCAAAGCCGTGGCCCATGTGATCAACGACCAGGAAAACCGCCAAGCCCTCGAAAACCTCCAGCTCTGGTGGGGCTTGCGCGACCGCAACGGACGCCTGGTCATGGAGAAGACCCTCAGGCTTCCGAGCGTGGCGTATTATGGGACGCTGAGCGAATCCATCAACATCCGTGCGCCGCTGGATCTGCCTACCGGCGATTACCAGCTCTGCGGCAGCCTGCTGGAACACGGGCGCCGCATTTCAACCAATTGGACTTCACTTTTCATTGCCGGCCCGGAATGGCGGGAGAAACCTGGAGCCCTGCCGTCAACCGCGGTTCTGTATGACCCCTCCGGCAAGACCGCGCGCGCCTGGGCCAGGCTGGGCGGCGCGAAACTGAAGCTCATCGACCTCGAAACCGCCACGCCCAAGGCGCCTGAAACGGCCGCCCTGATTATCGGTGAAGACGCCTGGACAATGCCTTTGAACAACAAGACCGCCGGGTTGCGCCGCTACGTGGAGGAAGGCGGGAGGATTCTGGTCCTCAAACAAGACTCTGCCCAATTTGACCCAGGCTGGCTGCCCACCCGAATTGCCTGGCTGGAGAGTTCACCAAACGATACTAATTACCCGCCCAAAACGCGTCCGCATCGGGAACAAATGTGCGTTAACCCGCTCCGCCCGCAACATCCCGTCTTTGACGGAATCGGGCGCGAACGTCTCCGCTGGTGGTCTGATTACACGGCGTGGGACCAAACCAGGACGGGTTTCCCAAAGATATACCCGGTTACTTCAGGGTTCCGAGTGTTAGCAGCGGAGGATTTGGCGCATACCGCCGTGTTAGCCGACTATGACCGTGGCTTGGAAGGGGTCGCGTTGTGCGAGATGTTCGCCGGGAAAGGCAGCGTGCTCTTGTCGGGTTTCGATTTGTGCCCCCGGTCGGGCCTGGACCCGGTCGCGGACCGGCTCTTGCGGAATCTCATCCGCTACACAACCTCCAAAGCCGGGCACGAGGCCCAGCCATTGGTGCAAAAGTCCATCCGCTGGGGAGATTTCCCCTCTGAACAGGGAACGATGTGCGGGTCCTTGAACGGTTTCCTGGTAAATGCAGAATGGCTCCCATCACCGGTATCGCCGGACGCCAAACCGCTGGCCGCAAACACCGGGGCATGGAACATGAAGCCGGGCGACCAGTTTGTGCCGAGGGGGCGGAATCCTTTTGGCCCCTACGCTTACAGCACTGGTTCCAGCCTGCGCAGCACCGATCTAACAGTGGATGGCACGGGTACCTTCTGGGTGCGGGTGCCCGAGGGGCGGATGCGCATGCTAACGTCCGTGCGGAATCCCGGCAAAGACCCTGGGACGTTGCGGGTGCAAATCAACGAAGCGGATCCGGTGGCGCTGGTGATACCGGCGGGCTCAACCTGTGAAACCGCCACTTCCCTGCCCGCCGGTGCGCGGAGCCTGCGCGTGAGTTACACAGGGCCGAAAGGCCTGGTGATTGAGGAAACCCGGTTCGAGTAGAATCTACCGGATGCCCAGCGCCTGCATCGCTCCCCTCATATAGCCCAACGCGTATGCCATCCCGGCGTGCCAGGGCGCGCCGCAGTTCATTTGCGGGGTGTGGTCTGGAATAAGGACGCCGTCGAAGCCGGTGCGTTTCAGAATCTCCAGCACGCGAACCATATCGATATCCCCATCATCAACAAAAGATTCCTTGTAGTTGGGGACTTTGCCTTTGATATTGCGAAAATGAACGTAGGCCAAGCGCCCCTGTGAACTGTAACGTTCGACCGCGTCATACACACTTCCTTCTGTCATTTCGGCCAGTGTTCCCAGGCAAAACTCAAACGCGTTGGCAGGACTGGGGTTCAACTCCACCACGCGTTGATAAAAGTCTGGCTGGAAGACGAGTCGCGGTTGGCCCCGCACAGTTGGCAGGGGCGGATCATCCGGGTGCAACGCCAGTTTCACCCCGGCCGACTCCGCAACCGGGATTACGTCGTTGAGGAATCTGCCCAACCGGTTCCAAAGTTGTTCTGGGGTGGCAGCCGGGACCATGCCGGGTGCCGCGTTGGAATCATAGATCATGTTCCAAACCATTCCCTTGGGCATCGGCGTATCCAGAGGCCCGTCCATCCCCACAGAAACCGCCCCTCCGCGCGCGAAAGGCCCGCTCACCCGACCCGCCACCCCGGCCAGGCTGAAGTTGTAACCCATGATCGGAATCCCCGCTTCTCCCAGGCATCGAATAGTGCGTTTTACATTCTCGATCTGCTCTTCCCGGCGGGGGCCGTCCAATAGTACATCATGCCAGTGTGCCGGGTCAAAATTCTCGACGGCCTCAATGCTGAGGCCCTCGGCTTCCGCCCCACCGCGCACCGCCAGCAACTCTTCCGTCGTCCATAGCTTGTCGGGATCACCTGCCAACCCCCACCCCTGGTCGGATCCGGTCGGCTGGTCGTCGCGCGTATGGTGCGCTGCGCCCTTGAAGTAATCGACCAGGTGAATGACCAGATGGGTTGCGCCTGCCTGCCGCGCAAAACGATAGTTCTCGCGCGTCAGCATGTGACGGTAAAGTCCAAGACCCAGGTTCATGGCAGGAAGCTCCAGACCCTAAACAAGTTTGCCAGACGTTTTACGGCTTCGGTTCCTTTATCGTCACCTGCTCATACCGGGGTGCGCACAGGTGACTGAGCCCAAAGGCTATCAAATACATGAACGCGCAGATTCCAAACAGGATCGCGTAACCCGTCGTAACGCTGGAGGTGGCTTTGAAATGATCCAGCATTTTGCCGGTCAGAATCGGAAAGATAAACCCGCCGGCCGATCCGGCCATGCCGCCAATGCCGACCACTGACGCCACCGCTTTCTTCGGAAACATGTCGGAGACCGTGGTGAAGAGGTTGGCGGACCACGCCTGGTGCGCCGCTCCGGCCAATCCGATCAGCACCACGGCCGTCCAGTCGCCCACCCGGGTCACCACCAGAATGGGCAGCACGCACAGCGCAAAGATGAACATGCCCGTCTTGCGCGCGCGCGTTACGGTCCATCCGTTGCGGGTAAGGTAGCCCGTGATCCATCCGCCGAAAATGCTGAGCACCGTCACAATCCCGTAGATGGTTACAATGTGAATCCAGCTTTTCTTGATTTGCAGCCCGCGGGTTTGATTGAAGTAATCCGGCAGCCAGATCAGGAAGAACCACCACACCGGGTCCGTCAGGAATTTGGCGATGATGAAAGACCAGGTCTGCCGATAGCGCAACAGGCTCGACCACGGAATTTTATCCTGTGGCTTCTCGACTTCCTTGTCGCTTAGTATCAGGTCCAATTCGGCCGCGTGGAGGTGCTTGCTTTTTTCCGGCACGTTGTAAAACGGAATCCAAAGAAACAGCCACAGAAGGCCGGCGACGCCCGCCGCAATAAACGTAGATTGCCAGCCCCAGCGAAACGCCATCCAGGGAATAATGGCCGGCGCAACCAACGCCCCCGCATTCGTGCCCGCATTAAAGATGCTGGTGGCGAAGGCGCGCTCACGCTTGGGAAACCATAACGCCACCGCTTTAATGGCAGACGGGAAATTGCCAGCCTCCCCCAACCCCAGCGCCCCCCGGGCGGCAATAAAACCACCCACACTGCCCACCAGCGCGTGGGAGGCAGCCGCAAAACTCCATGCCGTGATCGATACGGCGTAGCCCAACTTGGTGCCAAACCTGTCCACGAACCAGCCAAAACCCAGTAAACCCAGCCCATACGAGAGCTGAAACGCGGAATTAACCCACCCAAACTGCTCGTTGGTCCAGCCAATATCCTTATCCAGGATTTCTTTCAGCAGCGACAGAATCTGTCTGTCGATGTAGTTGATCGTGGTCGCCAGGAACAGCAAGGCGCAGATTGTCCAGCGGTAATTGCCAATGGCTTTGACGGCTGAATCTACGGTCGTTTGCGTGGTGTTTTCTTGAGGATTAAGCGGTTCAGACATTAGTGCAGCTCCTTTGTCGCGGTTTCAATCCAGCACCAACGATCCCCGTGCGGTTGACGGCTGAGTAGTTGATGGCGCTTGATCACGCGACAGATTTGACTGTATGCCGGTTCAGGTCAAGCACGAGATTGACCCGGCGCCGGTTCGGGAGCCAGGATCGCCCTGCCTGACCCCCGATGCGGGAGGGATATTTTGCCAACGAGGAGGCAACCCCGAAGCGACCGCTGAAGCGGATGGTAGGGCTTCCGTTCGACAGTCTTTGCCGTTAAATTGCCCCGTGCCGATGTGGCAAACATTGCGGTTCTCCAATCCCCGATCGCTCCTTGAGCGGTTGGGCCGCCGCCATCTTCGGTGGCCCCGGCAGGTGGTGCGCGTTGAGTTGCGGGATGTCACGATGCCCTTCCCGGAAGAAACCTGGAGACACCCATGAGTGTCCCCGCGGCGAAACCGGTCCACACGGTTCAGGTGCGCGCGTTGGTGGAATTCGTTCTGCGGCGGGGCGATCTCGTGGCCGAGCGCCAGTTTGTCGGGTCAGATCGCGCCCTGGCGGGAATCAGGGGCCATCAGCAGGTCCAACGCTCACGCCCGGCGGGTTATCAGACTGAGATTCCGGTTGAGCATGACGTGGACGCCGGAGAATTGATCCTGCGGATCCGGGGCCGCATTGACGGTTTGCTCGCCACAACCCAGGACGTGCTGCTGGAGGAAATTAAAACCGTGCAGGGAAACTGGGACCATTCGGCGGATCCACTGCACTGGGCGCAAGCCAGGTTTTACGGGTTCATTCATGCTCGCGCGCACGACTTGAACGAACTCGCCATACAACTTGCGTATTTGGAATTGGAGACCGGCAGGGTAACGGAGTTTCGCCAGACCTTTTCGTTCGCCGAGTTGTCCGATTTCTTTGCCTCAACCACCGCTATCTATGTGGATTGGCTCCGGGCGCGTCACCAATGGTGTCAGGAGCGGAACCAGTCGATCCGCGCCCTTTCCTTTCCTTTCCCAGCCTATCGCCCGGGCCAGCGTGAGCTGGCCGTGGCCGCTTATCGGGTGCTGGCTAATGGCGGACGACTTTTTCTCGCCGCGCCGACCGGCATCGGTAAAACCGTTTCCGTGCTATTCCCGGCGGTCAAAGCGCTGGCGGAAGGAAAACTCGAACGCCTCTTTTACCTCACTGCCCGCACCGTCGGACGAGTCGTCGCCGAGAAAGCGTTGGTGGACCTGCGTCAAAGTGGGTTGAAGCTTCGCTCCGTGACACTCACCGCCCGGGAAAAGGTCTGCGTTCGGGCCGGCCAACCCTGTGATCCCCTGACCTGTCCCCTGGCCCTCGGCTATTACGACCGCGTCAAACCCGCGGTTCGCGAGGCCCTGGGCCGGGAAGAAGTCACCCGAGCCGCCCTTGATGTCGTGGCGCAGAAGCATCAGGTTTGTCCCTTCGAACTCTCCCTTGACGTCTCGGTTTGGGCGGACACCGTGATCTGTGATTACAATTACGTTTTTGATCCCCGGGTTTATTTGAGACGGCACTTTGCCGAAGACGGAGGCGCTTATGGTTTTCTGGTGGACGAAGCCCACAATCTCGTGGATCGGGCGCGGGAAATGTTTTCCGCCGATTTGGATGGTGACGAGATTCTCGACCTCAAGCGGGCGGTCAAACGGGCAGCGCCGCGCTGTGCCAAAGCGCTGGCCAGGTTGCACACGGCGATGCGCCATTTGGCCGCGCCGGCCGGCGAGACGGTTGAGGTTTCTGATCCGGCCGTCGAACTCAACCTGTTTCCAGCGCAACCGCCGGTGAGCGGCGAGGCGGACAACGTTGTTGGCACGAGTCGCGAGCTGCCCCAGACCTTGATCCCGTGGTTGGAAGCCGCGCTGGCTGAGGCGGAGAATTGGCTGGCGCAAAACCAGCCCGCCGGTTTTCGAGATGATTTGCTGGCGCTTTATTTCCGGCTCCATTCGTTCCGGCGCACCGCCGAACTTTACGACGAGCGTTATGTGACCATCGTTGAAAAAGCGCCCGCAACGAAGGTGCGCCTGTTTTGTCTCGATCCATCGCGCCTGCTGCGCCAGGCGCTGGCCCGGGGCAAGGCGGCGATCTTCTTCTCCGCCACGCTCACGCCCATGGACTATTATCGCACCCTGCTCGGCGGTGCGCCGGAAGATCTCGTGATGCAATTGGCCTCGCCATTCCCGCCCGAAAACCTCGCGGTGCTGATTCAGGATCGGATTCAGACCCACTTCAAAGGCCGGGCCGAATCGCTGGGGGACGTGGTGGCGGCCATCAGCACGCTGGTGCAAGGATGCCGCGGCAACTACCTCGTTTATTTTCCCTCGTATCAATACCTCAACGCCGTGCTTCAGGAATTTCAGGCTCGTCACCCGGAAGTCGCGGTGCTGGTTCAACGACCCGGCATGACGGAACCGGAACGCGATGCCTTCCTGGCCGCATTCACGGTGGAGCATGGTGAAACACTCGCTGGCTTCGCGGTGCTGGGAGGGATTTTCGGGGAAGGGATCGACCTCGTCGGCGAGCGTTTGATCGGGGCGGTGATCGTGGGGGTGGGGCTGCCGCAACTCGGTGTCGAACGCGATTTGATCCGCGACTATTTCCAGCGGCAAAACAACGCGGGCTTCGATTATGCCTACACGTATCCCGGCATGAACCGCGTGCTCCAGGCGATCGGAAG
>JBBQYD010000138.1:0-11133 GCA_038209025.1 Verrucomicrobiota bacterium
ATAAAATCAGTCCGCATTTTCTGGAGAAAACGGTCCAGGTCCTGGAGCAGAATCCCAAAGTGGGCGTGGTTTACAGCCACCTGCACCATTTCGGCGACCGGCAGGACGTCTATCAATGCGGCGAGTTCAAACTCCCGGTCCTGGCGAAGGACAACGTGCTGCCATATTGCGCGCTATATCGCCGTGAACTGTGGGAATGCCTGGGCGGTTACCGCCTCAACATCCGGGGCTACGAGGATTGGGACTTCTGGCTGCGCGCTTGTGAAAATGGCTGGCAGGGACAGCTTATCCCCGAACCTTTGTTCTTTTACCGCAAGCACGGCAGCGGGTTGCTGGCGGCCGCCAACGGGAACCGCGAGACTCTGTTTGCCACCCTCGTGGCAAATCACCCCGACACTTACGGCGCGTCGGCCGTCGCCGAGAAGCTCAAGCTTCTGCAAACCGCCGGCGTCTCGCCCTTCCTCCGCATAACCTATTTGATCAGCAGCATTCAGGGGGTCACGGGCGGCAACCAGACGCTTCTCCGCCAGGCCGAGGAACTGCGCCGTCACGGCCATGAGGTCGCCATTGTCACTTACACCCCAAAGCCGGCCTGGTTTCAGTTCGGCGTGCGGGTCATCCAGGTTCCCCCGGGCCAGCCGATGGCCGCCTCCGTGCCCCCGAGCGACGTCGTGGTGGCCACCTACTTTACCAATGCGCACGAACTGACCGCAATAAAAGCGCCGGTCAAGGTCTATTATGCGCAAGGTGATCAGTTCGTGTTTGAGGACGCGTCCATGGCGGATACGGCTCAGAACCGCAAGCTTCGCCAAATGTCTCGGGATTCCTATCGTCTGCCCGGGATACGCTTTGTCCCCAACTCCCGCAACCTGGCCGGAGCGGTCCAGAAACAATGCGGCCGCCAGCCGGATGCCATCCTGCCCGTCTGCACCGATCAAACCGTGTTTCGCTCGTTGCAACGTTCCCTGCCCGGATCAAGGCTCCGTCTCCTGATCGTCGGTCCGGACAACCGCGGCACGGCTGCCGAGCCGCTGCTATTCAAGGGCATCCAGGACACTCACGACGCGCTGCAAATCCTTGCCCGCCGTCACCCGCAGTTTACCGCGGTCCGCATGTCCAGCACGCCCCCGGAGATTTTCAACAACTTCCCGTGCGAGTTTTATGTGGCGCCCAACGAGGAGATGAAGACGATGTTGTTCGGCACGTCTCACATTCTCATCTACGCCTCGCATTACGATTCGTGCCCGCGGCCGCCGCAGGAGGCCATGGCCGCCGGCTGCGCGGTGGTTTGCACCGCCACTCCTGGCGCCCTGGAATACTGCCGCGACGGAGAAAACTCCCTGCTCATTCCCGCCGGCTCGCCGGAAGCCATTGCGGACGCGCTTGAACGGGTGATGAAAGACCAGGCGCTGCGTGAGCGGCTCGTCCAGGGCGGTTTGGCAACGGCTCGGGTCCATCCGCGTGAACGCGAGTGGAATGAATGGGAGGCGCTGCTCCGCCGTTTCGTGGAGGAGGCACGCCGCCCCCAGACGGCGCCGGCAACGCCCATCAAGCCAACAGCTCAGGCGGCCTTGGTCCTTCCGCCCTGCGCCCTGCTCGGGCAGTTGACGGAAGCTCGCGCCCTGCTGGGCCGCAAGGAATTTGCCAGCGCGTGGGCCGCCACCACCGGGGCGCTCCAGGCGCGCCCCTGCCACCCGCAAGCTTGCCTCACGCTGGCTGAAATCGCGCTCGCGGCGGGGGATGCGTCAGCGGCGCGTCGCTGCGCCCGATACGCTCTCGAACTGGCGCCCGGGTGGAAACCCGCCAGGAAATTTCTCAAAGGAAACCTCCGGGGCAAACTCCGGCCGGATTGGCTCGTCCTCCCGCCTCAGATCGGCGATGGAGAGGAAAATGCCGCCCCCCAGCCGCGGCTCTCAGTCTGCCTGATTACAAAAAATGAGGAGACGTTTCTGGGCCGCTGCCTGGCCTCCGTGCGCGATCTGGCCAGCCAGATCGTCGTGGTGGACACTGGCTCCAGTGATCGAACCATTGAAATCGCCACGGAGCATGGTGCGGAGGTCCATGGCTTCGCCTGGTGCGATGATTTCAGCGCCGCGCGCAATGCCGCCCTGCAACACGCCCGTGGCGACTGGATTCTCATGCTCGACGCGGACGAAGAACTTTGCTCCGAGAGCCGCGCGGCGTTGCTCAAGCTGATGAGTGAGCGGAATGTCATTGCCTGGCGCCTGCCAATCGTTGATGTGGGCCGGGAGAGCGATGGCTGCTGTTACGTGCCGCGCCTGTTCCGCAATGCCCCGGCCTTGTTCTACGTCAGCCGCATTCACGAGCAGGTATTCAGCAGCATCGAGGTGCGCCGCGAGGAATGGGGCATGGAAAACCGTCTCGGCGATGCCAAATTGCTCCATCACGGCTATGCGCCCCAGATCGTCAAGGAGCGCGGCAAGGTCGGACGCAACCTCCGTCTGCTGGAGCGCGCCGTCCAGGAGCTGCCCGGCGAACCCAACCTGCTGATGAATTACGGGCTGGAGCTGAGTCGCTCCGGCCAGGCTGAGGCCGGGTTGCGGCAGTATCGGCTCGCGTTGGAGGCCATGGCTGGCCTGCCGGAAAGCCACGTCGTGCCCGAGACCCGGGAGATGCTGCTCACCCAGTTCGCCTCCCAGCTCCTGGCCGCGAACCTCCCGGATGAACTCGTGCGCACGCTGACCTCGCCGCTGGCCGCCAGGCCGGGGCTGACCGCCTCCCTGCATTTCTCGCTGGCCCTGGCCCTGATGCGCCTGAAACGCTTCGCCGACGCGGCGGAGCACCTGCGCGCGTGCCTTGCCAAGCGGGACCTTCCCGCGCTGGCCCCCGTGGTCGCTGAGATTCGCAAAGCCGGTCCGCGTCATTGCCTGGCCCTTTGCCTGGCGCAACTCAACCAGGCTCCCGCCGCCGCCGAGGCTTTCGCCAAAGCGTTGGAGGAGGATTGCGGTTCCCGGCCGTTGCGTCTCGATTATGTGCAGTTCCTGGCCAGGCAGGACCGGCCAATTGACGCTCTCCAACTGTTGCATGCCCTGGTTTCTGAACAGCCTGCCGACGTGCTTCCCTGGCGCCTGGGCGCTCAGCTTGCCCTGGCCAACCCGGAGTTTATCGAGGTCGCGCGGGATTGGATGGCTGAAGCCTTGAAGCACCACGCGGAAGACCCGGGGTTGCGCGCCCGGCACGCCGAAGCGCTGCTGTTGAGCGGCCGCCCTGATGAATCCCTGGAAGGCTGGGAATGGCTCCGCAATCGAGGCTCGCAGGAGGCGTCCCATTTGGCGGCGCTGGTGATTTGTGAAACGCTGGCCCAGGCGGAACCCCGGCGGTTCCCGGCGGCAAGTGAGCCGGCGGTCAGTCGTGAGTTCCTGCGCTGGTATCAAAGGCTCCTCCAGTTCGGCGCGCACGACACCATCGCCCGGTTGAATGCCTCCAATTCGGCGCTTGAGCAGGCTCTCCCAACCGCCGCCGGTCTGCTGCAGGCCGCGATCCAGGAGGTTGGACCGCAGGCGGCGGAACCCGCCGCCGCCGCCGTTTGAGAATTGACGGCCGGGTCTCGCGGGGAGCGCGGCTCCGCGGGGAATCGCCGCGAGGAGAAGGTGTCCACGCGAAAAGCCGCCGCCAGAGGGCGTGCCGCGGCGGCGGCGATGCCTATAAGGAGGCAATTTTTTTCAGGAGCGACGTCGTGGATCTGCCGGGCACGAACGGCACCATTCTGATCTGTCCACCGGCCGCCTCGACAATGCGGCGCTCCTCCTGGTTGATCGTGTCGAGGGTGTAGTCGCCGCCCTTCACATAAATGTCCGGTTGCGCGGCCGCGAGGAACGGCGCAGCGTTTCGGTTGGCAAAGATGCAAACGCCGTCCACGCTCTGTAAAGCGGCCAGAATCGCCGCGCGATCCCCTTCCTCATTGACGGGCCGGTTCGGTCCTTTGAGTTGCCGGACGCTCTCATCGCCATTGACACCGACCAGGAGCGCATCCCCGAAATTGCGCGCGGCCTCCAGGTAGAGCACGTGCCCGAGGTGCAGGAGGTCAAAACAGCCATTCGTTACCACCAAGCGCTTGCCGGTGGCTCGCAGGGCGGCCCGCCAGGCGGCCAACTGATTCCAGGGAACAACTTTTTCGCGCAAATTCACGCTTTGATGTTGGCTGCACTGGTCAGGTGTGACAAGCCATTTGCCAGGAACGATGGTTGAATCGCGGAGGACCGCGGGCTCGTGCGCATATCAGAGGAGCAACCCGGCGATCGCCGCAGTGGTGTAAGTGGCGAGCAATCCGCCAATCATCGCCCTGGCTCCCAGTTTGGCCAGGTCACCGCGCCGCTCGCCCGCCAGCGAGCCAATTCCCCCCACCTGGATGGCGATGCTCGAAAAATTCGCGAAACCGCAAAGTGCGTAAGTGGCAATGTTGAAGCTGCGCTCCGCCACATGCAGGTCGGGACTGGTGAGCGAAAGATAACCAATGAACTCGTTCAGCACCACGCGTTCGCCCAGCACCCGGCCGATGGCCACACAGTCATTGGCGGGGATCCCCATCAGCCAGGCAAACGGTGCGTTGATCCAGCCTAGCAGCGCCTGCAGCGTGATCGGGTGGTTCATGCCCAGGGCCTGTTGCGGCCAGCCGAGCAGATAATTGGCCAATGCCACCATGGCGACAAAGGCAATCAGCATCGCCATGACATTGATGGACAACATCATCCCCTCACTGGCACCCCGGCACAGCGCATCAATGCTGTTCACCGAGACCCGCGGTGGGTCCTTGGGCGAGCAGCCTGCGGTTTCGCTTACCTCTGTTTCTGGCAGCATGATTTTGGAGATCAGCAGGGCGGCCGGCGCGTTCAGCACCGAAGCCGTAAGCAGGTGCCCGGCGATATCCGGGTGTCCCGCATCCGTTCCCATTTTGGCATAAACGGCCGCCACGCCGCCCGCGATGGTGGCCATCCCGCCGACCATCATGCAGTGCAATTCGCTGCGGGTCATTCGCGGGATGTAGGGCTTGATCAGCAATGGCGCTTCGGTTTGGCCCATGAAGATGTTTGCCGCCGCCGAAAGCGTTTCGCTGCCGCTGGTGCCCATGGCTTTGCGCATCACCCACGCGATGGCGCGGACCACCCGTTGCAGGATGCCCCAGTGATAGAGCACGCTGGAGAGGCACGAGACGATGATGATCGTGCCGGTGACCAGCACGGCAAAGACCAGGGCGTTGCCAGGAAACACCCGGCCCATCGCCGCGTCATCAGCCAGCGGGCCGAAGACGAATTTGCAGCCTTCATTGGAAAACCCGATGAGCTTGCGAATCGCGGCTCCCGCAAAGTCGAAGCTGGCCGCGCCCCACGGAGTCTTGAGAATCAAAAGCGCAAAGCCGAATTGGAGCGCCACACCCCAGCCAACGGTGCGCCAGGGGAATTTGTTGCGGTGCGTGGAAATGGACCACGCCAAACCGATGAACGCCACCAATCCCAGCAAGCTGATCAGCTTCAGATGCACGCGCGGCAAGCTATCGGGTCCGCGGATCAGAGTCGAGCACGGCGCTTCGGCTCACTTTTTCCGCTGGTCGCGAATCTCCGCCACCAGGAACTGGATCAGCCTGCGCAACCTGCCTTCCACGTCCACAGTTTCAAGAATCTGCTGTCGCTCGCGGGCGCCCGGCAGCACCGCGCAGGACACCAGGTCGGCCGCCTGCTCCGGATCACTGATCGAATCCAGGTAGGTCAAAATCTCCTTGGGCGAGAACCCGGGCGGTATCTGCATCTTGGACTTGCCTGGCTTGCTGGCGATGGAGGGGAAGGGAAAAGGCAGGCCCAGGTTAAGACGCTCGTGCAGGAGTTCCTTCACCCTGGCCACCAGGGCATCCACGCGCAGGCTGTCGCAGGGGGGTGTTTCCAGCGGGCGAATGCGTTGTACCCGGTAGGGCTTGTAGCGGATGGCGGTTTCCAGCGCCACCCGGGCCAATCCTTGCAGGATCAGGTGGGACGTGCCGTCCCGGTGGGAAACCGAAACCCGGATCAACCCCAGGCCGGCAATCGGCGAGGGACTTTCGCGGGATACCCCCGGCTTCTGCATCGCCACACTGAACATCCGGTGGGATTCCAGTGCGTCCGCCAGCATTTGGCGGTAGCGAGGCTCGAAAATATAGAGCGGCAACAGCGCCTGCGGAAACAGGGTCACGTTGGGCAGCGTCATCACCGGCACTTCACGCGGCAACTTCATTCGAGGGCAATGTAGGTCATCCACCGGGTTATTCAAGCCGCTCGCCCACCGCCCTCCATCATTTTTTGGGTCCACGGTTGAGGTTCGTGGCCACTGTGGCTATTATTACCTCATGCCGATTTACGAGTTTCATTGTAAGAAGTGCGAGAAAGACAGCGAAATCCTGGTGCGGTCCATCGACTGGCAGGGAACCAAGTGCCCGCATTGCGGCTCGGCGAAGATCTCCAAGAAGTTGTCGGTGTTCGCCTCTTCCGTGGCCGGCGCCAATGCCGCGAGCGCCCCGGCTTGTGAAGGTGGGGCGGGCTCGTGCGGCAGTTGTTGCGGCGGCGGACCCCATCGGCATTGAGACCCGCAACCGGGCCTTGCCTGAATCACCCACAAGTTTCGGCGGCGGAGATTTCCGTCAAATCCCGCACTGCCCAGTCCGGCTGATGCGCTCGCAGGGTTTCCAGGGTGGCTCCGCCGGTGGCCACCGCCAGCACTCTCGCTCCAATTGCCCGCCCGCAGCGGATGTCCAGGGGGGTGTCCCCAATTACCAGCACTTCCGGGCCGGCCAATTCACCGCCCACCAGGCTGCGCCCCCTGGCTTTGGCGGCGGCCGCGATGCGGTCCCGCTCTTCGTGGTCGTCCGCAAACCCGCCAATGACGAACCGGTCCCAAAGACCGAAGTGGCGCAGCTTGATCTCGGCCCCCAGGCGGATGTTACCGGTCAGGAGTCCCAGGATCGGCGGGTGCGGCAAGCCGGCCAGCGCATCCATGAATTCGATCACGCCCGGGCAAAGCGCCGTTTTGCTGTCCGCCAAAAAGTGGTCCAGCCAGAACGCATACCGTTCAAAGAAGCGCTCGAAGTTGGCCGGCGTGGCGGGGGTTTGGTGCAGGTTGAAGAACTCGCGGACCAGGCTCAGATCCGTCCGCCCCGAGAATTTCAGTTCTCCAAAGCCATCGGCCGCCCCGAATTCGGTGGCAAACACTTTGGCAAAAGCCTTCATCCCGGCGCCACCCGTGCGAACGAGCGTGCCGTCAATGTCAAATAAAACCAAGCGCACCATGCGCGCCTACCTTAGGTGGGGAAGCTCCCGAGGGCAACCCGCCTTTGCCCCGAAATGAAAAGGTGCCAGCCAATGACCACGTCAGCTTTCAATATGGACTGTCTGATTGGGTTTTGCTGTTCAGGGGAGCGTCACGGTGGCTTACCGACGCAACGTTGCCGGCCAGCTTCTGGGCGAGAAATACGCCGGCGGACCGCTCAACGGGCTAACCGTTACCAACCGCTACGATCAACTCCTGCGCCGGACCAACGTGGCCACGCTCAACGCCTCTCTGGCGAGTCTCAGTTCAACAGCGTACAGCCACCATCAACCCCTTTGCCGCGCCATAGCCTCCGACCGTGACGACCGCGATCGAAGTGGTTTTCCCATTCTTCGGGCTGAGATAGTTCTCAACATTCCCTGCAACCTCTTTCGCGATTTGCTCTGAAGAAAGTATTCAGTCGGATTTCGTCCTGCTCCGGCTACTATCCTGTGAGAGATGAGCATGGAAGATCCTGAGTTATTGCGTGAATACGCGGAGCGCCGTTCCGATAAAGCCTTTACCGAACTGGTCGAACGCCACATCCACATGGTTTATTCCACCGCGCTTCGGTCGGTGCGCGAACCGCATCTCGCCCGGGATATTGCACAGGCAGTTTTTATTTCTCTTGCTCGCAAACCTGCGTCGGTTCGCGAGCCCCGTTTGCTGGCCGGCTGGCTTTATCGTGCCGCGCGTTTTAATGCCGCCAGCGCTTTGCGAACCGAACGTCGCCGCCGCGAACACGAGAACAGCGCCATGCAATTGAACACGTTCGAACCGGATTCTTCCTCCGCATGGCAATCGCTCGCGCCACATCTTGATGAAGCGATGGAGAATTTAAATTCCATTGATCAAAGCGCCCTCGCGCTCCGTTTTTTTGAAAACAAAAGTTTGCGTGAAGTCGGCCAGGCTCTCGGGTTGAGCGATGATGCGGCGCAAAAACGGGTCAGTCGCGCGCTGGACCTGCTTCGTTCCCATTTCGCCAAACGCGGAATTGCCACGACGTCGGCGGTGCTCGTTTCGGCGCTTTCGTCGCAAGCAAGCACAATCATTCCCGCAGGTTTGGGCGCCAGTGTTGCCGCAGCTTCTATGGCGAGCGCCGCTGCCGTTGGCGCCGGAGGATTTCTCACTCTCATCAACACCATCCTTATGACAAAAACAAAAGCCGCGCTGATTGCCGCCGTTCTGGTGGGCGCTGTCGCAATTCCAATTATTTCCCAACGCCGAGAAAATGCGCGATTGCGCCGGGAAATTGTCGCGTTGCGATGGGAGAAAGCCGCACTGGCGCAGCAACAGAATCAAGCTCCCGAGATCAAAAACGCGACTGGAAATCAGGAAGTGGTTGCGCATCTGGAAATTCCTGGAGAGCCAAATCGTTCCATCGCCGAGTTGGTCGCGGAAACGGCGGCGTTGTTTTCCAATTCAAAAGGAATCGACAAGGTGGCCGCGATGGCCATGTGGACCAAATTTCTCGTGCAAATTCCGCGTGACCAGATTGATCAGGCGTTATTGGAAATTCTCAAGCTGCCCGCCAACGAGGTTCGCCTGGGCATGACCCACGCGGTGTTCAACATGTGGACGGAAGCAAATCCGCGGGCCGCGCTGGCGTTTGCCACGGTCAATTTTCGCGGTGAAGAATTGTCCCGCTTCGCAAGCGATGCGCTTACGAAATGGGCAAAGCAGGAACCGGAAGCCGCCTTCGCTGCATGGCGCGAGCAGTCGTCTGATCCAGCAAAACGAATGGCGTGGGGCGGAAATGACGAAATCATCGTGAAGGCGCTCTTTGAAGGGCTGTCGAAACACGATTTGCCAAGCGCGATGAAATCTTTGGAGAACCTGGACCGCGAGCATCTCGGAAACGCGCTGGCGGGATTGGCGGTCGGCGCGGCTAAAACCGAACAGGGCAGAACATTTTTTCTGGAACAACTGGAACGTTTGACCGATCCCGTCATGAAAGATCGGGCCATTCAAGGGTTCATGACGGAATGGGCGGGACGCCACGATTTGCCCGGAGCCGCGGCGTGGGTGGAAAGTTTGCCCATCGAACAGCGGGGCATCTATGCCAGGTCTGTGGGCAGCGCCTACGTTCATTCGAATCCGAAAGCAGGCGCGGAATGGTGGTTGGCTCAAGTGACCGAAAAAGAGGATCGCAGAATCGCGCTCTTAAACATTGTCCAAACCTGGGCAATGAAAGACATCGATGCCGCCGGTGCGTGGCTCAACCAACAAGGCAATGGCCCCGAAACCGACAGCGCCCGCTCCACCTATGCCTTTCAATTGGTTTATCACGATCCAGAGACGGCGCTGAAGTGGGCCCAATCCATCAATGAACCTTTTTTCAGAGATAATAGCTCTGCGCGCATCTGGGGCGAATGGCGCAAAAAAGATTCCGCTGCCGCCGAACGTTTCCTGGCTCAATCGAGCTGGTCTGAAAAACTGATTGCCGAAGCGCGACGACAATAGAGCGGAGCGCGGCAGTGAGCGGCACATGGCTGGAGCATCCGCCACTGCGCCCCTTGAGGGTTCACCCATATATTTTACTAATTCTGCTTGATTCTGCTATGTCCTTTACCCCATGTTCGCGCATGCCTCGCAAAATGCGAGTCGAATATCCGGAAGCGATTTACCATGGCGGGGTCAGGGTTCCCGCACGTATCCGGTGGAATACACTTACGATTACGCTGGGCGAATGAAGACGATGAAAACGTGGCAAGGTTTTGCCAACAACGTTGGGGCGGCGGTTACCACTTGGAACTACCATCCGCAACGAGGCTGGCTGGCAAACAAGCGTTACCAGGACAACACCGGGCCGGCTTACACCTATACCCCCGGCGGACGGCTCAAGACCCGCGCCTGGGCTCGCGGAATCACTACCACCTACACCAATAACCTTGCGGGTGAGCTTTGGACCATTGCCTACTCCGATGGCACCCCCGGTGTAACCTATACCTATGACCGGCTGGGTCGCCAATTGTCCGCCGTTCAGGGGACCGTCACGGTGGCTTACCGCCGCAACTTTGCCGGCCAGCTTCTGGGCGAGAAATACACCGGCGGACCGCTCAACGGTCTAACCGTCACCAACCGCTACGATCAACTCCTGCGCCGGACCAACGTGGCCACCCTCAACGCCTCTCTGGCGAGCCTCAGTTCCGTGGGTTACGGCTACGATGCCGCTTCGCGTTTGGCGCTGGTGCGCAGCACCAACGTCTCAATCGGCTACTCGTACCTTGCCAACTCGCCGCTGTTCGAGCAGGTTAGCTACACGAATAATACGACGCGCCAGATGACCACTACGCGGGCATACGATAACCTGAACAGACTGACTTCCGTCGCCAGCGCGGGTCAGGCCGGCTCCTCGTTGACATCGTTTGATTACGATTACAACACCGCCAATCAACGGACGGTGCGCCGGGAAGCAGATGGGTGCTATTGGCGCTACGAGTACGATACTCTTGGCCAGGTAAAATCGGGCAAGAAGTATTGGAGTGACGGCACCCCGGTGGCCGGTCAGCAGTTCGAATACGGGTTCGATGATATCGGCAATCGCACCGGAACCAAGGCTGGCGGAGACGAAAGTGGGGCAGGCCTCCGGCCTGCCAACTACAGTGCCAATTTGCTGAATCAATACACCAACCGGACGGTTCCCGGTGCTGTCGATATCATGGGTGTCAGTTTCGCCACCAACACCGTCACGGTGAACGAGCAAGCTGCTTACCGTAAGGGTGAATACTTCCGGAAAGAACTCGCCGTTGCCAACAGCACCGCCCCCGTTTGGCAAAGTATCACCGTTGCGGCCACTGGGCAGACGAACGTAACGGGGAACACCTTTGTGCCGAAGACACC
>JBBQYD010000139.1:0-11087 GCA_038209025.1 Verrucomicrobiota bacterium
GTCTGGGAGCGGTTGAACAATCCCAGTTTTAATCCCGTCGAATTCGACGGGATTAGAATGCAGTCCGGCGATTCATGGTTCATCCTTCAACCCGGCCTCAATGACGGCGGATCGCCCCCAGCCGCCCATTTCAGCGTCTCAGCCTTCAGCAGGTCAGCAGTTCCCGCTCTGCGGCTCCGCCCTGGTCCACGAAAACGAAGTGATCCACGCCGCGTTCCTCCACCTGGACGAAGCCGAACAGCCCGACCGCATGGCCTCGTTAAGGAATCGCCGCCGCCATTCCTACGAATGAGAAGCAACTCGCCTCCGAGCAGCCATTTACAATTAGGTTGCAACTGGCTGTCAATCGGCATTAAAAGGTATCTCGCAGCCCAGACTAGGGCGGTCAGAAGGAAGAATCCGAATGCAGAACCTCGTTACCAATGGGCAAAGTACCCAAGGCGCAGAGCCGAGACCGGATCGGCAGGGCAGTACATCGGCCATCATAGACTCCTCCGATGCACCAACAGACGGCCTCCTCCGCCCCATGTTCGATGTCACCTGCCAAGCCTCCGGCCAGCTTCGAAACAAAAACTACAATCCCCAAGGCAGATGGGACGGCGGCCTCTCCGCAATGCAGGGTAAGGTCTGAACGCATCCGCACGACGCCAAATGCACCTCCCCGACGGCCTCTACGACAAGCTTGTCACGGACTCTCTGGCACGCTCGCTCGCCGACCTCCCAGGGCCAACATGCCGTACCGTGACCACGCTCTCTCCCGAAGAAGCGTCGGAACGCATAGCGAATGCCCTAGCGAACCAACTAACCCACTTGCTCGACGAGCTCGATGGGGATACAGCCGAGAAGGCAAAGCGCCAACTCGCGCTCGTCAACGACCTCTTGGTCCACCTCAGAACCCGGGCGCCAGCGAGCACGGTCGACCCACTGGTGCAGCCACCTCAGGTCCTCCATGCCGTTCATTCAGGGGGCTCCCCGCCTGAGATTCCAGAGACGGGCTTGGCTATCCCTTGGCTCTTCACAGCCGGCAGGGGATCGCCCTCCCTGCTTACTGAGCTACGCCGTGAACTGGCCGGCTGCGATCAAGCCGACCTACTCGTCAGTTTTATCACCGTTGCAGGTGTTCGAAAGGTCTTCGACATCCTTCAGGCTGCGACCGCCGCAGACGCGACCGGGCGTCCCCGCACGCGTCTTCGGATTCTGACCACCACCTACACAGGAGCAACCGAGATGGAAGCCCTGGATTACTTCGCCCGCCTCCCAGGTTGCCAAATCAAAATCTCTCTAGATGGTCGGCGCACCCGGCTTCACGCCAAGGCATGGATATTTCACCGCCGGACCGACTTTGGCTCGGCGTACGTTGGCAGTGCAAATCTGTCTGGAGCGGCCTTGCTTGGTGGACTGGAGTGGACTGTCAAATTCACGGAGCAGGGCCAAGCTGGACTGTATTCCCGCGCCAAAGCGCACTTTGAAGCACTCTGGAACGACGGCGAGTTTCAGCATTACGACGCCTCAAAACCCGAACACCGGACCGAGCTGTCGCGTGCCCTCAAACGCGAAGCGGGCGACCAGATTTCCGCCACAACGACCTTTTTCGATCTCGATCCCAAAGACTATCAAAAGGACATGCTTGAGCAGCTCGCCCTAGAGCGCGAGCATGGCAGGTTCCGCAACCTCGTCGTCGCCGCAACGGGTACCGGAAAAACTGTAGTCGCTGCCTTTGACTACCGCGCAACTTGTCGGGCTACCGGTGGGTACCCGAGGCTCCTTTTCGTCGCCCACCGAAAGGAGATTCTGGCCCAGGCTCGCAGGACCTACCGCGAAGTCCTCCGCGATCACTCCTTCGGTGAAATCCTGGCCGACGGGTCGGATCCACAGAGTCACGATCACGTATTCGCAGTCATCGACAGCGTCTGCTCCCGTTCCCTGGTAGACAAACTGGGCCCGGACTACTGGCACACAGTCGTCGTTGACGAATGCCATCGTCTTGCTGCAGACCGCTTCGACTCATTTGTGGGGTCCATCCGGCCAAAGATCCTGCTCGGCCTGACCGCCACCCCGGAGCGCTCCGACGGCAAGCCAATCTTCCCATATTTCGATAATCGGCCCGACGGGTCTCCAGCCGTGGAACTCCGGCTGTGGCACGCTCTTGACCAGCAGCTCCTCTCCCCATTCGAATACTACGGCTGTGACGACGATACTGACTTCTCTTCTGTCCCTTGGGACAGCCCCGGGGAACGGGACGCCATCGACAGGCTCGTCACTGGCAATGACGTCCGAGCCAGACTCGTCATTGACGAATGGCGGCGGCTCACCGGCGACCCGAAGCGAACCAAGTCTCTCGTGTTCTGCGTCAGCGTCGCTCACGCCGAATTCATGGCGCGCAAGTTCAACGAAGCCGGCTTGCCATCCCTCTGCGTAGTCGGCTCCACGGACTCAGACACTCGTCGCCAGGCACCGCAACGCCTCGCTCGCGGCGAGCTCTGCGCGTTGGTAACCTGCGACCTCTATAACGAAGGCGTTGATCTGCCCTCCGTCGACACGCTGCTGCTCCTCCGCCCCACACAAAGCCCCGTCCTGTTCCAACAGCAGATCGGCCGTGGCCTCCGCCTCCACGAAGGTAAGCAGAGCTGCCTCGTCCTGGACTTCGTTGGCCGCTACCGGACCGACTTCCGGTTCGATCGCCTCCTGTCCGCGCTGACGGGCCTGTCCCGCGGCCAGATGATAGATGCGGTCGAAAAAGGATTCAGCCAGCTTCCCCCCGGGTGCCACATCCAACTTCAGCAGTGTACCAAAGAGCAAATCCTGGGCAGCCTGCGGACAGCCCTTAGCCAGTCCTGGCGCCGCCTTCGTGCTGAACTCCAGGGCTACGTCGCCCTCCGTGGCCGGGCACACGTTCGTCTAGCGGACTTCCTGCGCGAGCAGGCGCTACAACCCGAGGAGCTCTACCGTGGCCAAGGCCGTAGCGGCTGGACGGCTCTAAAACGCGAAGCGGGTTTGCCGTGCGCTCCACCCGCCCCGGAGGACGACTATCTCAGCCGTCGGTTTTCAGACCTACTGCACATCGACGACCCCGAACAATCGGAACTCATGCTCCGCCTGAGCGAACCGACCCTCTCCTACCAGACTCTGGGCGAGCAAGATCGTCGGCGCCTCCAGGTCCTAGCCTACCAGGTTGACGGCCAGCCCCACCAGAAGGGCACAGGAGAAGAGTTCCTTTCCCGGCTTGTGCGCACCCCCGAATTGCGTTCAGAGCTCGGTGAATTGGCTGGAGTCCTTCAAGCGAGAGGAAACCTTCGCTTCCGCCCCATACCGGGGCTCGAGGATGTGCCACTGTGCCTGCACGCCCACTATGGAATTCGGGAAGTCCTAACTGCTGTGGGCTGGCTGACCGCCGACAAAAGAACCCCCTTCCAGGCCGGCGTTCTGGCACTCCATGATCGCAAGGTAGAACTCCTATTCGTGACCCTCGACAAATCCGAAGGATTTCATGACGCCATTGCTTACCACGACTACGCCATCAGCGCCGACAGATTCCACTGGCAGAGCCAGAACAGTGCTGGCCCCGAAACAACCGCCGGCCAGCGCTACCTGAATAGCCCCGCGAATGGCTGGTCATTCCAAATTTTCATCCGCCGCAACCAAAGGGAACCTTATCGCGCCTGCGGCCCTGTAATCCTTGAGAAGGCTCAAGGGGAAAAACCCATGTCTATCGAGTGGCGCATGGGGGCGCCTCTCCCAGTGCGGCTATTTCAGGAGTTCAGCGTTTTGCGGGGCCAGTAATCCATTCATGAGGCAGCCCGCCAATCCACCGAATTTGAAGTCAGCGAGCTCATCCTGCGTCGGAACCGTCAGTTGGAACCTACCGCCCAGCGGATGCGCCAGCAACCGGCCCCATCGTCGTAACCGTCGCACATCAGCGCTCCTTCCGGAGAGGCCAGATCCCCCCGGCAGATGATTTCGCCCTTGCTGAATTCCATAATTCCAGTATGCCTGACCGCTCACGCATCAGCAAGAGCTATTTGCAGGACTTTTTCCTCGACCACCGTACGACCGCAGCCTTCCGCGCGCTGTCTCGCCGCTCCTGCGCCGTCAGCTTCTGGGCTCGGGCCTTGCCCCCCTTCAGCCCACCCAGCCTTCCCAGCGCCACCGCCGCTGCGTTTTTCTTTGTTTCTGCCATGCTGGATTCATCGCATAAAACCTTGCCCGTTGGAAGCTCGATGTCACGGAGCAACTGGACGCCTGCGGTCGCCTTTAGACCAAAACTCGGCGCTAACGTGGCTCCTTTCGCACCGCGCTCCCGGACCCCGCCTTGCCCTCGCCGGAGCCCTTAGCCTCTGGCACCGGCAGCACACCCGGACCACACGAACCCGCCAGCGGTCCGTCCTCACTGGGGCCCCGATATTGTGGCGGGCCTGGGAAGCCAACCCGCGCCTCCTTTTCACCTCGCTTCCGGGACCCAGTCGGTCTATAACCGTCTGGGAACGCCGGACCTGTTCCGCACCTCAATGCCCTCGGAAAAAACATGGCAACAATGGCTGGAGCGCCTCTACAACCTCCGCCGTGACAAGCGCGGCTCGCATGAGCGGCCGCACAAGCCCGTTCTTTTGCTCGCCATCCTCGACCTTTTGGACCGCGGTCAGGTCAAGACCAACGAGATCGCCCTAACCCCCGAACTCGTTAAAACCTTCCGGCGCTATTTCGAGGTGGTCCGCCTCGGGGACGATCAGCCGAGCATCGAAAACCCGTTTTACTTCCTCGCCGGTGACGGCTTCTGGAAGGTGGAGAAACCCGGTGAAGGCCCGCTCTACGAGCCCGGCAATGCTTCGAGCCCGCCGAGCATGGGCATCCTGCGCTCAGCCGCCGGCCGCTTCGACTTTCCTCTTTGGGAGCTGATGCAGAGCCCTGCCTCCCGGAACCAGCTCAGGGATGCTCTCGTCGCCAGGTACTTTCCCAGCCAGCGGCAGGAACTCCAATCCCTCCTCACCGCTCCGCAACCCCCTTGCGGCCCGCAACTGAACGAGGAATTCGAGCAGGCCCGAAGCGGCGCCTTCCGCCAGACCATACTCGAAGTTTACGATTACACCTGCGCCGCCTGCGGCCTGCGCGTGCGGTTGAATGACGGCTTTTCACTGGTCGAAGCGGCCCACCTGGTCCCGTTCAACGTGACCCGGGATGATAAGCCAAACAACGGCCTCGCGTTGTGCCCCAACCATCACAGGGCCATGGACCGCTTCCTCATCGCTCCATGCCCGGACTCGAAACATCGTGTAGGCGTCTGGCGTGTCGGCCCCGCGCTCGATCCTCGAATCGAAGGCCAGAAGGCCTTGGTCTCGCTGGACGGGCAGCGCGTTATAGCGCCGTCCGAGGAGAAGTTCTACCCAGCCATGGAAAGCCTGCGCTGGCGCGAGCAGCGCCTCACCACAAAATACTGATTCCCGCCATGACTCCTCCAACCCAGGCACTAAATACGCCCCTCACACTGCCCGTGTTCGGAGAAGTGGAATTGGCCCGGGTCGTCGCAGTGGACAACCTCTTCGCCGTCGTTTCCGACAAGTTCCCTATTTCCCCCGGCCACACACTCATCATTGCTCGCCGCCCGGTCGCTCGGTTCCAAGAGCTGACCAGCGCCGAAAAGGCCCGCCTTCTGGTATGGATAGACTGGACCCAACACCACTTGGCCTCGCACCTCAGCCCCGCACCCGACGCCTTCAACCTCGGCCTCAACGACGGCCTCGCCGCCGGCCAGACCATCGCGCAGCTTCATTGGCACGTCATTCCGCGCTACTCCGGCGATGTTCCAGATCCGAGAGGAGGCATCCGCTTCGTCATCCCCGGGAAAGCCAGATACTGGCAGACCCCAGGCGGAAACCAACCGACCCGCACATGAAGACCCGAGAACCAACCGAACCGCGATTCCGCCACCCAGCCGATACACCCGCCGGCATGCAGGAGCGCGCTGTCGCCGTATTTCTCGACCCCAATGGCTTCGTCCAACAGAAATGGGAATTCCTCCGCCAGAAAGGAATGTCCGACAACGAAATCGTTGAAGCCCTGAACACGGCCACCGGCGGCGGAGTGATCCGGGCAGCCGGACTTGAAGCGCTTGTACCGGAGTTATGAGCAACCACCACCTGGACACTGTAGGCTAACGCTGGGAGATCAAAGACAACACCCGGATCTTCTACGACTGGCTGGCCCACTACTTCGCCGGGGTCACCTGGTACAGGCCCCGCCACTCGCAGGTCATCTACTGGTGCCAGGATTGATCACAGTCCCCGAGCTTGCTTCGGCGGCGCATCTCGGCTACAGAACGGGGGTGAGCTAATGACTGATTACCGCAAAATCATCACTATCGAGCCCGGAAAACGTGGCGGCAAGCCGTGCATTCGCGGTATTCGCATCACCGTGGGGGATGTGTTGGGCTGGCTGGCCGCCGGCATGGGTCATAAGGAAATTATTGACGATTATCCGGATCTGAACGAGGAGGACATCCGTGCCTGCCTGGCATATGCGGCGGATAAGGAGCGGCACGCAATGATCGCTTTCTCCCCGCATGAAACTCCTGTTTGACCACCACCTCAGCCACAAGCTGGTCACACGCCTTTCAGATCGGTTTCCTAATTCGACGCAGACACGTCTTTTGGGAATGAGCACCGCCACCGACTGGGACATCTGGAACCATGCAAAACACAATGGTTTCATGGTCGTGTCGCTCGACTCGGATTTTTGCGACCTGAGCGCCCTGCGCGGGCACCCGCCCAAGCTCATCTGGTTGCGGTGTGGGAACTCGACGGTGCAGAGAATCGAAAGTCTGCTCCGGGCCAACCTGGAGCGAATCGAGGTGTTTGCCGCCGATGCCGAAGCGGGATGCCTCGAGATTTTCTAACCTGCTAACGGCCTCCCTTCCCGAAGGTCCCGCCATTTCGCGCTGAACGCCGTCATCGCCGCCAGTTGAGGATGGTCCGGCAGGGCCTCGTTCTCCGAACCATTCACTGCGGAACCAGGCGTAATCGAAGGTAACGCTTCGAGGAATCGGGAGCGTTGGTGTAAATCAGGTCCTCTCCCGCCACCGTTCCGGAACTCAGCACCTCCCAGGAGCCATTCGGTTCGAGGTCCACCCGGCCTTCCAATACGAAGTTACTCGCCCAAACCGGCCAGCCGCAAACCAAGCCGTCCGGCGTGAGGATGGCGCGGAGCGCTGGCACGTGTACTCCGAACCGGATGGTGTCATTATTCGTGTCCGCCACGAGCACGTTGCCGGCGTCGTCCACCGCCACGCCCTCGCAGCGATTAAAGCGTGCCTGCGTCCCGACACCATCGGTCGAGCCGGTTTCTTTGGCCAATCCTCCCACGGTGGTCACCACCCAGTTTGTTCCGGCCTGGGTGAGTTTGCGCACCGTCGCATTTTGGGAGTCACCCACGAAAAGGTTTCCCGCCGCGTCAATCGCCACGCTCTCTGGATAATTGAACCGGGCGTTCGCGTTGGTTCCGTCGGCGCTTCCCGAGTTGAGGGACAGGCCTGCGATCGTGGAGACTACCCAATTCGTGCCGGCTGGCGAGATTCTGCGAATTGTATGATTGGGAGCGTCGGCCACGTAAACATTCCCCGCAGCATCAGCGGCCATGCCTGAGGCGCCACCGAATCTAGCCGCCCCGTTAGTCCCGTCCGCGCCGCCCCACCCACCAGTGATAGTGGTGACTACCCAGTTGGTGCCAGCCGGGCTGATCTTGCGGACGAGGAAGGAGTCCCCCACTAACACATTTGTGGCCAGATCAACAGCTATCCCTCCGACGGCGAAGAACCTTGCGGCTCCGTTCGTGCCATCAGCATTGCCCCGCTTGCCATCGGCTCCCGCGAGCGTGGTCACGATCCAATTCGTGCCGTCGGGGGACACCCGGCAGACCCGGCAGAGATCGGCGACGTAAACGCTTCCCCAGGCATCCACCGCGAGGGCTTTCGGAAAATTAAATCGGGCGGCATCATTGGTGCCATCCATTCCTCCGATCACTCCGGGTTTTCCGGCAATGGTGCTGACCGTCCATCCGCCATTCGTGCGCACGAGGCGGCGGATAGCATGGTTTCCCAGGTCAGCCACGAAGAACCCGCCATGGCCGTCGGCGACCATGCGCGAGGGGCGGGAGAAACGGGCCAACTCACCGGGGCCGTCCCGGCGCCGGACCTCGGGCCGTCCCGCGATCGTCTGCACCACGCAATTCGTTCCCTCAAACCTCACTCGCCGGACCGTCCCATCGTTAGTGTCCGCAACAAATAATTCCCCCGTGGGACCGGAAACCAGGCCCTGAGGCAAATTGAAGCGCACCTCGGAATTGGCGCCATCGGCCGAACCGGTTTCGCCGGCGACTCCCGCCAACGTGGTGACGATGGCGTTCGTGCCTTGCATGGTGATTTTTCGCAACACGTGCGCCTCGTCATCCAATACAAAGAGGTTTCCCGCGGCGTCCGCAGCCAGGGCGCTGGGTGATTGAAACCGGGCGCCCCCGTTCGTGCCGTCGGCAGAACCGGCCACGCCAGGGTTCCCCGCAAGAGTCGTCGTAACCCAACTGCCTGCCTTTAAAGTGATTTTCCGAATGACTCGGTTGCCGGCATCCGCCACGAAGAGATTGGTGTCGTTGAACACGGCAATGGCGCGAGGATTTAGAAAGCGCGCGCCAGTGCTGGTCCCATCCAGGTAACCAGGCGTTGGGCTCGTCATGGCTGTGGCGCCCGCGATGGTGGACACCCGGCAGGAACTGCCTTCGGGGGTGATTTTGCGAATGTTGTGATTGCCGGTGTCGGCCACATAAACATTCCCTTGGCTATCGGACGCCAAACCCTGGGGATCGAAAAACCTGGCGCTTAAACCTCCGGCATCCACGCCCCCGGGAGTGCTTGGCGGATATCCCGCCCACGTGCTGGCCGTCCAGCCGGCGGTGCTCTTCTGCAGCTTCTTTACGGAATTGCCCTCAATCACGTAGCAGTTCGTGCTGAACGAGTCGAAACAGATTCCCGACAACGAGGCGAACCGCGCGGCGGCCCCGGTGCCGTCCGTGTAGCCGCCGGCTCCGGGCGTCCCCAGCACCGTGGTGGTCACCCAATCCGTGCCCACCGGCGAGAGTTGCCGGATTACCGAATTGTAGCCGTCCGCCACGAAGAGATTTCCGGCCCGATCCTAAGCAACGCTGCGGGCGTAGAAAAACAAGGCGTCGGTGTTGGTCCCATCGCGGTGGCGCAACCCGGCCTGCACTGGATGTGACCAATCCACCCGTGCTCACCAGCCCGACGCGGTGGGGCAACGGCGCTTTCCAATAACTCGGATTGCCGGCCCGGCCAGGTACTGCTATTTATTGGGCATGATTCAGGCGGAGCAATTGGTGGGCGATGAGTGGGCCGAATGGTATCGGCTCACGCCCGTGCAACGCTGGCTGGAAAGCGAGAAACTCTGGCAAACCTACCTCGCGCTAGGAGGCTCACTTGATCCCGAACCCGATACGCAAAGTCCTTTCTTCGATGCGCGCGCGCCGGGTCCGCGCCCTGCTCATGGGCGGGCAGGCCTGCGTGTTTTACGGCGCGGCCGAGTTTAGCCGCGACACGGATTTTGCCGTCCTCGCCGATGCGGCCAACCTCGCGCGGCTGCGGAAAGCGCTGGCAGACTTGCGCGCGGACCCCATCGCCGTGCCGCCGTTTGAATTGAAATATCTTCGGCGCGGCCACGCCCTTCACTTCCGTTGCCAGCACCCGGAGGCCTTGCGAATGCGCGTGGATGTGATGTCCAGGATGCGCGGGGTGGATGCCTTTACCCAACTTTGGAAACGGCGCACCACTCTCGGATTGCCGGGCGGAACCAAATGCGATTTGCTCTCGTTGCCCGACCTCGTGCAAGCCAAGAAAACCCAGCGCGACAAGGATTGGCCGATGATCCGGCGTTTGGTTGAGGCCCACTATTTCTCGAACCAGGAAAGGGCGTCGGCGGCGCAGGTGAAATTCTGGCTGCTGGAATTACGCACCCCGCCGTTATTGGTGGAAGTGGCCCGGGCCCACGCCGGCGCAGCCCGCCGGCTGGCGACGAAGCGTCGTTTGCTCACGCACGCCTTGTCCGGCTGTTGCCGCGAACTGGAGCGGGCGCTCGCCGCGGAGGAAAATCATTTGCGGGCGGAAGATAAAGCCTACTGGTCACCGTTGCTCAACGAATTGGAACGGTTGCGCCACCCGCAATGAAGAGATGGCGAGGACCAGTAATATGTATTAAAAGTTCAGTGTCGTCGCGGATTGCTGTAGATGCAGACCGATTATATGGGTCAGCCCCGTGGGCGGAAACCCACCAAACCGGCGCACACGGCGACGAATACCCCCACCACGCTGCCGCCCTCCGGGACCGTGTTCCCGGGAATATTGGGTGAAAGCGAGCCTCCGGTAGGATTGGCAAATCCAACGAGATCAATCGAGCCAAAGCTGGCATAGATGTCCACGTTGCCAGTCACCCCTTCGGGTACCCAGAAACTGCCCAAGCTCGCAAAATCGGGGAAATACACCGCATCAGCACCGGTAGGGTCCTGATAAATGCCGATCCTCCAAGTGTCCGAAACCTCAATAGGATCCGGCGGATCATCGGCTCCCGGGGTGTAGTATTCAAGCCCGAAAAGCTGCAGATCAATGCGCGCTTCAGAGAAGGGCATGCTGGTGTCCCCACTGTTGGATTTATTCACGAATTGCAGCGATCCGAGTTTGAAAGAACTGCCATACTTCACCTTGATCGGCACCGGGCCATTCAAACCCCAGACGAAGGTGTCGGTTATGAGCAGGCTGCTAGAAAGTTCTGGACTGCCTGCCGGCCCAGGCCAATAGATTCCGAAAGTCCCCTCGGTGTGCAGCCAGTAGCTGCCGTCATCCACAGGTGCGGTGCCGGACCAATCCTGACGAAAACCGTTAATGTCGCGTTGGAACCAAGGTGGAGTTTGCGCCGCTGAGGAGCAAAGACTAACCAGCACGATGCCTAACGGCATGATAATACTCATCTTCATTTTTATCTCCCTATTCTTCCAATTGTCCTCGCCGATACGCCATGTCTCAACAAGGCGCAATTGGGCTA
>JBBQYD010000140.1:0-11067 GCA_038209025.1 Verrucomicrobiota bacterium
GAGTTTCACCTGGTATCTGTCCTCGGGAATCCTGGCGAACCAATCGGGATTCGACGCGTCGAATCCGCCACGGTCCACCCACACCCAACCGTCGGTGCCAATCCATTTGGTGCCGCCACGGATATCCGGGTGACCTCCGGCGATTACCATGGCGATATCATTTGGATATTTGAGATTCACGCGGTACTTGGTCGCGGTGTTCCAAATGGCGTCCTTCGGCGGAAACACGCCTTCAGCCTCAACTTCCAGCGGACCGGAGTTATCGCAATCCATACCCCAATGGGCTATATCACAATGATGCCCGATCCAGTCGAGCAACTGTCCGCCGCCGATGTTATAGTTCCAGCGCCAGTTCATGTGTATCCGGCCTTCAATGTAGGGTTCCATGTGGGCCGGGCCAATCCACATGTCGTAATCCAGGTGGGCCGGGGGAGGCGTGACGCTCATTTTGTCTTTCGTCCCCGCGAAATCATGATGCCCGGCCGGCAACCCGACCTCCACTCGCGTTACCTTGCCAATCAGCCCATTTCGCACAATTTCCGCTGCCTTGCGGAACGGTGCCTGGGACCTTTGCCAGGAGCCGGTCTGCCAGATTCTATGGTTCTTCCGCACCGCTTTCACAATCGCTTGCTGCTCGGCAATCGTCCGCGCCAGCGGTTTCTCACCGTAAATATCCTTCTTTCGTTTGGCGGCATAGACCGCCGTCAGGGCGTGCCAATTATCTGGCAACGCCAGCATTACTGCGTCGATGTCTTTGCGGTCCATCACCTGCCGGAAATCAGAATAGGGCTGGCAGTCCTGGTTGCCGTAATGGCCATTGATCTTTTTCAGCGCCGATGCCAGGTGATTTTTATCGATGTCGCAGGCAGCCACCACCTGACAATCCTTCTCACCCAGGAAAGCGTCGGTATTGCCGGGGCCCATCATGCCCCAGCCCAGCACCCCCATGGTGATCCGCTCGGAGGGCGCGGTTTTGCCCTCCCGCCCCAGCGCGCTGGCCGGGATGATTGTCGGGGCCACCACCAGCAGGCTGGCAGCAGCAAGAAAGTTGCGTCGGGTCATGCCCGAGGTACCAAAAGTCGTCTTCATCCGCCCATAAGGCCAAATCTGCGGCGGCATTTCGAGGATAAAAATTAACGACAAACGCTGTCATGAGCCAGAGGCGAGTGTGAAACAAGGGCCTGACGCGTTTTGGGTCCTTCCTCCTTGTGCGGCGGAACTCGGCATCTATAATGCGCCGATGCTGGATATTAGACAGATTCGGGACCGGACGGATTTTGTGCGCCAGCGCCTGGCATCGCGCGGCGCTGGCGATGAAGCGCATATCGATGAGTTGCTGCACCTGGATGAGCTTCGGCGCAAAGCTCTCAGTGAAGTCGAAAATCTAAAGTCCTTGCGCAACCGGGTTTCGAAAGAAATCGGCGCGCTCATGGGCCAAAAAAAGACCGCCGAGGCCGAAACCAAAAAGAGAGAGACCCGGGATCTGGGCGACCGCATCGCGGAGTTGGACAAGACAGCCGCCGAAGCCGAAGCCGCCCGTGATAAGGTGCTGCTGGCTATTCCGAACCTGCCGCATGAATCAGTGCCCCAGGGCAAATCGGCGGAGGCCAACCCGGTCGTCCGCACTTTCGGCGAGCAGCCGGTTTTCGCGTTCAGACCTCATTCCCACGTCCAGATCTGTGAAGACCTGCGGCTCATTGATTTTGCCCGCGCCACGAAACTCTCCGGCAGCGGCTTCCTGCTCTACACCCATTGGGGCGCGAAGTTGGAACGTGCGCTGATTCAATACATGCTCGATTTGCACACCAACGAGCACGGCTACACCGAAGTCTCGCCGCCGTTCATGGTCGGTCCGCAGTGCCTCCAGGGCGTCGGGCAATTCCCGAAATTTGCCGATCAATATTATGCGGTTCAGGAGGGGCTCGATGCTTCGACCCTCGGCAAACTCTACCTGATCCCCACCGCCGAAACTCCAGTCGCCAACATCCATCGGGAGGAGATTCTTCCTGAGCGCCAACTGCCCATCCGCTACTGCGCTTACACGCCCTGCTTCAGGGGTGAAGCCGGCGCCGCAGGGGTCGGCACGCGCGGTATGATTCGCGTGCATCAATTCGACAAGGTTGAACTGGTCAAGATCGTCAAGCCCGAGGATGGTTATGCCGAGCAGGAAGGCATGCTGGCCAATGCCGAGAAGGTTCTGCAAAGCCTGGGTCTGCACTATCGCGTGGTGCTGCTTTGCACGGGCGATATGGGCTTTGCCAGCGCCAAGACTTTCGACATCGAAGTCTGGGCACCAGGGCAGGGGGCCTATCTGGAGGTTTCCAGCGTCTCCAATTGCGAGGATTTCCAGGCCCGCCGAATGGGATTGCGCTACAAGAACGAAAAGGGTGAAACCGTCTTCCCGCACATCCTGAACGGCAGCGGCACCGCGCTGGCCCGGTTGTTCGTGGCCTTGATCGAAACCCATCAGCAGGCCGACGGCTCCATCCTGATTCCCAAACCTTTGCAGGCCTACTTGCGCGCGGATGTGATCAAGCGCCCCTAGCAACGCGATCATCGGCATGAGAATTCTCCTGGCTAGCAGCGAAGTTCACCCTTACTCAAAAACCGGGGGACTCGCCGACATGGTGGGAGCCTTAGGTAAAGCGTTGGGCAGAGCAGGGCATCAGGTCGCGCTGTTAACCCCGCTTTATGCCGGGATGCGCGAGCGGTTCCCGGCCATGAAGCCCGCCAGCCTGCCCATTGATGTCCCCTTGGGTGTCCGGCGGCTTCCCGGTGAGCTTTGGACCCTCAATCCGCACCCGGGACTTACGATCTATTTTCTGGAACAACCGGAACTCTACCAACGTTCCGGCCTCTACCAAAAGGATGGAGTGGATTACGCGGATAACGCGGAGCGTTTCCTGTTCCTCTCCAAAGTTGCCGCCCAGATGGCGCTGCACCTTCCCGAAAAGCCGGAAATTGTCCACCTCCACGATTGGCAGGTTGCCATGGCCGCGCTATTCCTGTCTCAACAGCGCAACCAGCCGGGCTGGGGTGATGTTCCACCAGTCTGCCTTACCATCCATAATCTGGCTTACCAGGGGCTCTTCCCGGCATGGAGCTTTTCCCTCACCAATTTGCCGTGGGAATTCTTCAACCCGGGCATGGCGGAATTCTACGCGCAGGTCAGTTTCCTGAAGGCCGGCATTGCCGTAGCCGATGCCATTACCACGGTCAGCCCGCGCTACGCCCGGGAAATCACCACCGAGGAATACGGCTGCGGTCTCGATGGTCTGCTGCGTCACCGGCAGGCCGACCTGATCGGCATCCTCAACGGGGTTGACTACGATGAGTGGAACACCATAAGCAACCCTCATTTAGCACATGCTTTCTCCAGGGACGACCTGTCCGGTAAAGCCGCTTCCAAGGCCCTCCTCCAGGCTGAATGCGGCCTGCCGGTGGAGCCCGGGACGCCTTTATTTGGCAGCATCGGCCGAATGGTGGAGCAAAAAGGCGTCGATATCTGCCTGGGCTCATTGCAGCGGTTGTTGCCAGATAGCCCAATGCAGGTCGTGCTACTGGGGGCCGGCTCGCCGACATACCAGCGGGCCTTTGAAAGCCTGGCGCGCCAACATCCCGGTAAGATGCGGGTTAAAATCGGTTTCGACGTCACGCTGTCTCATCAAATCGAAGCTGGTTCCGATTTCTTTATCATGCCCTCCCGGTTCGAACCTTGCGGCTTGAACCAAATGTACAGCCTTCGATATGGCACGATTCCAGTCGTAAGAAGCACGGGCGGGCTCGACGACACGGTAGTTGATCTTCGGGAAGACGCCGGGAAAGCCGACGGCATTAAATTCAGCGATTACACCAGCGCGGCCCTGGCGAAAGCCATACAGAAAGCCCTGGCGCTATATCAGGAACCGGAACTATTCGCCGCATACCGTCGCAACGGCATGTCTGCAGATTTCTCCTGGGCACGAACGGCTGCTGAATATGAGGCGGTGTACCGTGGCATCAGCAGAGCGGGAGCGCGTTAAGGGAATTCGAGATGCGGAGACCAAACATTGAGTGGCGATGCACGGCACTTTATTATAAATATAACATACATTGTGCGAATTGTTAAGGGGTGCGGACCTTAAACGGCAGACATCTCCTGAGGCGCTTTCTTCACCCCCAATCTGAATCCCTACTCACTAAACTCCATAAGCCCAAAGCGTTGAGGCACATGAAAACTCCCAGACATGGTTGGATTCCATGCCAGATAGGCTTTATTTGCCCGATCGCAGCGATAAAAATTAGCCCGCCAAACCGCGCCGGGCTTCGGTGCGGTGGCTCCCAATGCCTTTAGAGGGACTCGGAGTTCACACGTCCAAACACCTGTTTTCTTGTTTACCTTCACCGCTGATTGAAAACCGCTGCTCCAGGGAAAATCCTTTCTGGCCCCATCAACCAGCACATCCAAACGCTCGTTGGTGGGCGCCACCTCGAGTTCCGCGTAGCTGCCGGGATGTTGCGCGTCCGATGCGATAAAGGCCTCCACCACATCTCGGTCCCATAAACTGGCGTCCAATGCATTCAGGTCGAATCGCTCGCTATCTGTTTGAGTCGGTTCGAATTGGGTTAGCTTGGTGAATGGACATTCGAAGCCAAGATAGAGGTAGGAGTTCGAATACAACGAACGGATGGTGGTGGATAGTTCCGGGCGTGCCTCGGCTTTAAGTGTGCCCAGCTCGATTCGTGAGAGTGACGCAGTCTGCCATAGCGCATGGCTCAGGGTGCCATCGAGTTCGAAATCCTGGCTGATGCGGCGGGACTGGAGCCGCGGCGCCGGAAAGGAGCGCGCGAGCAGTTTGCGGGCGTTATCAAAATAGATTTTGCGCAGGACGTGTCCCGGCAGGCCAACCGAGTTGATCGCCCAGTCGCCCTGGATAGGCGTCATGTGCTCCCAATTGCGGTCACGAGTCTCAAGCCATCGCCAGTTCTTGAGGAAATACACTTCGGCGTCAGCGTCGCTGGGAGGCGGTTCATTCCCGCTGGAACCCAGGATCAGGCGCTGATCGACCATAAAATCCGTGGCAAACAAAATGCGATCCTGATGCTTTAGAAACAGGCGGCGCACCGTTTCGGGGTCGTGACGGCCCAACTCCGGAATCCGCGCCGCGAGATCGACCATCATGTTCGGATACCGGCTCAACGATTGATCGACCCATTCCAGTTCCTCCGCGTTATTTGCGAAATGGACGCAGACAAACGTGGTTTCCGGGTGCCGGGCAATCACGCGGTTCAGGGCTTCCAGGAGATCCTTCCAGGCGGGAAACTTGTTGGTGTCGCCAAACCACCAGCTTTTATGACCCTTCAGTTCCTTCCAGCGCTCGTTCTGTTCGTCGTATGGCAGCCCAAAAGCCTTTGGATCAGCCACATGGATGGAAACCGGCATGTTCAGCTCGCCGCAGCGTTTCCACATCGGATCGAGTTTCGGGTCATCGATCCCGATGAGGTCCCCTGCTCTGTCTCGCAGATTCAAGCCGAGGCGTTTGAACTCTTTGAATCCGCCAGCGCCGAGGCGATGGCCCTCCTCAATCTGGCGCACGGCACGGGCCGAAAAATCAGCTTCATTCCAGTCTGAGTAATCCAGGCTCATGTAATGCACGAAACGCCCGGGAAACAGCGTGCGGGCGAGGGTTTCGTTGCGTTCAAACTGGGAGGGTTTTCCATCCGGCCTGGCGGTGACGGTTCCGCCGCTGAGGTTGACCACCACGCCCAGCCCAACGGCGTCCATGATTCTCACCGCGCGCGCCAGGTATTGGGTCGTACAGGTGATGTGCTGGTGAAGATCGACGGTGCGGCGGTCGGCGCGCCAGCGCGCGGCCGCGCTTTGGGCCTCGGAAAGGCTCTCGCCAGCATGCAAACGACAGGCCATACCAAGAACGGCGAGCCACAAAGCGGTGCGAAATTGAGTGAACATGGCAACTGTGCGCCATGGTAATTCGCTCATCGGATTTGGACAGCGGAAAGTTGCGGGTCAATCATTCGCTAACGAGCCATGGACAATCGGACCGCCGCCCGTCCTGTCCCAATGGACCACGCGGCCGCGCGGCTTGGCTTGACACCTCGCTCCCCATGCTCTAGCAGAATGGGCCACAGTACCAGAACAATTGTATGCCATTTATTCTCGCGTTAGATCAAGGCACCACGAGTTCCCGCGCCATTGTCTTTGACCACCAGGGTTCGATTCGCGCGGCCGCGCAGCAGGAGTTTCGGCAGATCTACCCGCAGTCGGGCTGGGTTGAGCATGATCCGGAGGAGATCTGGTCCAGTCAACTTGCGGTGGCCCGGGCGGCGATTGCCCAGGCTGGGCTTGCTGCCAGGGATATTGCGGGAATCGGCATCACCAACCAGCGCGAGACCACCCTGCTGTGGGATCGGTGCACGGGCGAACCGGTTCACAATGCCATTGTCTGGCAGGATCGGCGGACGGCTGGGTTTTGTGATGAACTGAAGCAGGCGGGGCATGTGGGAATCATTCGCGAACGGACGGGTTTGGTGATCGACGCGTATTTTTCGGGAAGCAAGCTGCGTTGGTTGCTTAACAATGTTCCAGGTGCTCGGAAGCGCGCACAGAAGGGCGAACTCGCTTTCGGCACCGTTGATTCCTGGTTGCTATGGAAGATGACGGATGGGGCGCTGCATCTTACGGATGTGAGCAATGCGTCGCGGACCATGCTTTTCAATATTCATTCATGCACGTGGGATACGGAGCTGTTGGAGTTGCTGGATATACCTGCGGGAGTACTGCCGGAAGTGCGGAGTTCCAGTGAGGTCTATGGTCATACGGCCAGCGAGTGTTTTGGAACTCCGATAACCATCGGCGGAGTGGCTGGGGATCAGCAGGCGGCTTTGTTTGGTCAGAACTGTTTCGAGCGGGGATTGGCCAAGAACACGTATGGCACCGGCTGTTTCATGCTGATGAACACGGGTGGGCACCCCTCCCCTTCCCCGCACAACCTCCTGACCACCGTGGCCTGGAGGCTGGGACAGCGAACCGATTACGCGCTTGAGGGGAGCGTTTTCATCGGCGGCGCTGTGGTCCAATGGCTGCGGGACGGCCTGGGGCTGATCAAGCAATCCTCCGACATCGAAGCGCTGGCGGCGAGCGTGCCGGATTCGGGCGGGGTTTACTTTGTACCGGCGTTTGCCGGGTTGGGAGCGCCGCATTGGGATCAATACGCGCGCGGGACCATTGCCGGCCTCACGCGGGGCACCACGGCGGGACACCTCGCCCGGGCAGCGCTCGAAGGCATTGCTTTCCAAGTAGCCGACGTGCTCGACGTGATGAGGCAGGATTCCGGGATGGAGTTGAACGAACTTCGGGTGGATGGCGGCGCCTCCGCCAACAACCTGTTGATGCAATTCCAGGCGGATATCCTGGGGGTGCCAGTGGTGCGGCCAAAGGTGGTGGAGACGACCGCGCTGGGGGCGGCGTACCTGGCAGGGTTGGCGGTTGGTTTCTGGCAGAATCCAGATGAGGTGCGCACAGTCTGGCAGTCCGACCGCGTCTTTCGGCCGTCGCTACCCGCGGATGAGCGAGATTTCCGGCGCAGCCGCTGGGCGGAGGCCTTGAAGCGAGCCAAGGATTGGGAACAAAAAAGCGTGATCTGAGTGATACCCCAGGCATTTTAACATGAATACTATGAATCCCCTAGTCGCAGAATTCATCGGCACCGCGTTGCTGGTCATCTTCGGGAACGGCGTGGTCGCTAACGTGGTGTTGGCAAAGACCAAAGGTGCCAATTCGGGTTGGATTGTGATTTCCACCGGCTGGGCACTGGCGGTTTTCATCGGAGTGTTCGTATCACAGTCGGCGAGCGGGGCGCATTTGAACCCGGCAATCACGCTGGCACTGGCGCTGGCCGGGAAATTCGCGTCGGCGAATGCAGCCGGGTATATATTGGCACAGATGCTCGGCGGAATAGTGGGCGGGGCCATGGTGTTCCTGTTCTATCGTGAACACTTTAAAGTCACCGAAGACGCGAATCTGAAGCTGGCTTGTTTCTGCACCGCGCCGAATATTCGCCGGGTTGGGCAGGCGTTTTTCTGTGAGGTGGTGGGCACCTTTCTGCTGGTTCTCCCGGTGTTCCTGATGACCGACGCAAAGTTCAAGCTGCCCTCGGAGTCTGGGGGTGAGATCACGATTGGGCTGGGGACGCTCGGCGCCCTGCCGGTGGCGCTGCTGGTATTCGCGATCGGTTTGTCCCTGGGCGGGACGACCGGGTATGCCATCAACCCGGCGCGGGACCTGGGTCCGCGCCTCGCGCATGCGCTGCTGCCGGTGCCGGGGAAACGGGACAGCGACTGGGGCTACGCCTGGGTGCCAGTGGTGGCGCCGATTATCGGCGGGTTGCTGGCGGTCGGGGTTCACCGTCTGCTTTAAGGCGCGGGTCGTGCGAGGTTTGCCTTGCAACCGGCGCTCCGCCGGGGTATCAGCAACCTTATATTATGAAGCAGTTGCTTACTTTGTTGGTTTGTGTCGGCGGTCTGATGGTGCTTTCTTCAACCTCGGCGCAGGAGGCTCCCAAAAGCCCACCCCGGACAATTGCCGCCGCCCAGGCGGAGGATTACATCGGTTCCACTTGCGTGGTAACCGGCAAGGTGGCCGAGGTGTACGCCAACGACAAGCTGGTGCGGCTCAATTTTGACAAGGGATTCCCGAAGCAGTCTTTCACGGCCGTGGTGTTTGCGGCCAAAACGAACCTGTTTCCCGACCTCAAGAAAATGGAAGGCAAAGAGGTGGCGGTGACGGGCAAAATCACGGAATACCGGGAAAAGCCGCAGATTGTGCTGACCAGCACCAATCAGCTTCAAATGATTGACAGGAAAGAATGATTGAGAGAAGGCGGCGGACGCCATTGTGAGTGGAAGCGCGGTTTGAGGCCCAGGCGCGGAGGACGACGCGTCCGGTCTCATCATGTTCTGGCACCGTGTGCAGCGGAAGGGGGGGGCAAACGGTGGCTGACCAGAGAAGGATGCCCGCACGGCCAGAATCTCGCTTGCTTTGGCAGCGGCTGACCTTACTTTCACCCCGATGAGCGTTTCAGGTTCAGCCAAAGATTTGTTGGAGCAACAGCCCAATCCGGCCGGGATTGGGAGCGTCGGAATGAACTCTTTCGTGCGCCGGCATATTGGGCCTCGTCCGCGTGATATGCGGCAGATGCTTGATTTTCTGGGGTATCAAACGTTGGATGACCTGGTCGATGCCACGGTGCCGCGAGGGATACGCCTCGAGCGCAGCTTGAACCTGCCGGAACCGCTTGCGGAGCATGAAGCCTTGGCGGCCCTGCGCCAGATAGCGGCCAGGAACCACGTCTGGCGCTCCTATATTGGGATGGGATACCATGATTGTGTCACTCCGCCCGTCCTGTTGCGCAACATTCTGGAAAACCCCGGCTGGTACACCCAATATACTCCCTACCAGGCTGAAATCTCCCAGGGCCGGCTTGAAGCACTCCTGAATTTTCAAACGATGGTCATCGAGTTGACCGGCCTGGAGGTTGCCAACGCTTCCTTGCTCGACGAAGCCACTGCGGCGGCGGAGGCGATGACCATGTGCCACGGGATAAAGGGAAACCGCACGCAGTTTTTTGTGTCGGAGGAATGCCACCCTCAGACCATCAACGTGGTGAAGACCCGCGCCCGGGCGATTGGCATCGAGGTGGTCACCGGCAGCCACGCGAGCTTTCCATTCTCGGAGCAAGTGTTCGGCGCGCTGGTGCAATACCCCGCCACGCACGGCGACATCCATGACTACTCGGATTTTGTCGTTCGCGCGCACTCCTGCGGGGCGCTGGTGGCGATTGCTGCGGACCTGTTGAGCCTCACCTTGCTGCGGCCGCCGGGCGAATTTGGAGCGGATATTGCCTTGGGCAGCACCCAGCGATTTGGGGTGCCGCCAGGGTATGGCGGACCACACGCCGCCTTTTTTGCCACGCGCGACATATTCAAGCGGCACATGCCGGGGCGAATCGTGGGTGTTTCCAAGGATTCCCGCGGCCTGCCTGCCCTGCGTCTGGCGCTGCAAACCCGCGAGCAGCATATTCGCCGGGAGAAGGCCACCAGCAACATCTGCACCGCGCAGGCGCTATTGGCGAACATGGCTTCCATGTACGCCTGTTATCACGGCCCCGAGGGCCTGAAAAGCATCGCGACAAGAATTCATCACCTCACGGAGATCCTCGCGGAGGGCCTGAGGAACCTCGGCGTGCAAGTGGAGCCAGCCACCCGCTTCGACACCCTCCGGGCGCGTCTCGACGGCACCCAGGCCGCCGCCGCGCTGCTTGATCGGGCTCGCGCCAAAAAGATAAACCTGCGCTGGATCAATGACACCACGGTCGGGATCTCCCTGGATGAAACCGTTTCGTTGAACGACGTGCGGGACCTGTGGTCGCTGTTCGACCCGCACAAAGCGGACGGGTTGAACCCGCAGTTTATCGCCCAAAAGGTCATTCTGGCATATCCCGGCAACCTGGAGCGTAAAACGGACTTCTTGAGGGAGGCAGTCTTTAACTCTCATCATTCGGAAACCGAGATGATGCGGTATTTGAAAAGGCTGGAGACCAGGGATCTGTCGCTCACCAGTTCCATGATCCCGTTAGGGTCCTGCACCATGAAGTTGAATGCGGCGGCCGAGATGCTGCCCATCACTTGGCCGGAATTCAGCCGCCTGCACCCGTTCGTTCCCGCAGAGCAGGCGCAAGGCTACGCGCAGTTGTTCAAGGATTTGGAAACCTGGCTGGCGGAAATTACCGGGTTTGCCGCCATCTCGCTGCAGCCGAACGCGGGGTCCCAGGGAGAATATGCCGGTCTGCTGGTTATCCGGGCCTTCCAGGAGGCGCGCGGCGAGGGCGCGCGGCACATTTGCCTCATTCCCGCATCGGCGCATGGCACGAACCCCGCCAGCGCAGTCATGGCTGGTTTCACGGTGGTTGCGGTAAACTGCGACAAAAACGGCAATGTCGATGTAGGCGATCTGCGAGCCAAAGCGGCGGCGCATGAGGCAGCACTGGCGGCGCTGATGATCACCTACCC
>JBBQYD010000141.1:0-11058 GCA_038209025.1 Verrucomicrobiota bacterium
TGCGGGGGGACCAAATCGCGTCCTGCCGGGCGTTTCGTCTCGATGGGGCGGGCTTTTCTTTCAGCCGCCCTCGGTCAGGCCCGTGCCAAATCCGGTGGGTGCACGGCCAAAGCTACCCACCATAATCCCCGAAGAGCCGAATTCTGGCCGAAACACCGCAACCTGTGGCTCGTCAAGGAAGTTTCTTCCGCCGCCCATGGCTATGGCAAACGCATTGTGGATGCGGAATCCTTCACGAGCTGGCGGCATTGGCAGGACGGACCCTATTACCTGAAGCAACTCGCGGATAACGCGCTCGGTGAAGGGCTCAACCACTTCACGTTCCATACCTTTACCCATAGCCCCAGCGAAGCCGGCCTGCCGGGATTCGCCTACCACGCCGGCACCCATATCAACCCCAATATCACCTGGTGGCCGATGGCGCGGGCATTCATCGATTATCTCTCGCGCTGCTGCGTCCTGCTCCAGAAGGGCCGATTCGTGGCGGATGTCTGCTTCTATTACGGAGATGACGCCCCGAATTTCGTCCCCTCAAAGCACGCGGAGTTTTCACCCGGCACGGGCTACGATTACGACGTGGTAAACAGTGACATCATCTTGAATCGGATGACGGTCCGGAAGGGACGCCTGGTGCTGCCGGACGGCATGAGCTACGCCATGCTGGTGCTGCCCAACCGCGAGGACATGGATTTGCGGGTGCTGCAAAAACTGGGAGCCCTGATCCGAGCCGGGGCGACCGTGGCGGGCCCCAAGCCCACCCGCACAGGGACGCTGGTGGATTACCCCCGGCGAGACCGCCAGGTGGCGCAGTTGGCAAACGAAATCTGGGGCAGGTGCGACGGGGCCACGACGAAGGAAAACACGCTCGGGAAAGGCCGCGTCGTCTGGAACCGGCCCCCGGCCGAAATCCTGGCGGCGAAGGGGCTGAAGCCGGACTTTTCATTCACAGGCACGGACGGCAGAACGCGGCTCGATTACGTGCATCGGCAAACAGAAAAGGAGGATATCTATTTTGTAAGCAACCGGAACGAGCGCTGGGAAGAAGTGGAATGCGTGTTTCGCGTCAAAGGCAGGCGCCCGCGACTGTGGCATCCTGAAACCGGCAGGGTCAGCGACCTGCACGTGTATGAGGAAAGCGATGCAGGCACGCGCGTGCCGCTGCACCTCGCTCCGGCCGAATCGGTGTTTATCGTTTTTCAGCAAACCCGCCCGCAAGCGCATTTTACAAAACTGGATGTGTTGAACACCCAACCGCGCGGCACCAAGCCGGCTCTGCTCTCGCACTCGGCAACGCCCGCGGGGCCCATGTGGCTCTCGGACGGAACCCAAAGTGTGGCCCGGCAATTCATTTCCTTCGATCTCGGCACGCCCCGCGCGCTCAAAAAAATCAGGATCTGGAACTACAACGAAAATGTCCGTGGCTATATCAATTACGGAGTCAAGGAACTGGATATTCTCGTTTCGGCTGACCCTGCCACATTCCGGAAGTGCGCCTCGGTAACGCTTAAGATCGCGGGCGAAAATGAGGATAAGGACTATTCGCAGGATTTTGTCGTGGAAGCGCCAGACGTTCGTTACGTCAGGTTCGAAGTTAAATCCAATCAGGATCAACCGCAATTTCTGGAGGGCATCAGCCAGCGCGCAGGTCTCTCCAAGGTGAAATTCTTTGGTTCGCGGGAGGAAGCGGTCGCTGGCGTGCGCATCCAAACAGTCTCCAGCGGGGCGGCCTTTGACCCCGCGGCGGAAGACGACCCCGGCAACCTGCACCCGGCCGCTGAGATTGCGACCAGGGCGGATCGTCCGCTGCTGAGAGCCTGGGAGCCGGGAACCTTCGTCTTGCGCGACGGTCGCGGCAGGTCAACCCGCATCGAGGTGGGAACGGTCAACCGGCCATTCGACATCGCGGGGCCGTGGCAGGTGCAGTTCCCGCCTGGCTGGGGCGCTCCCGAAACCAACACCTTCGATCAACTGGTATCCTGGACTGACAGGCCCGAGGAGGACATCAAATACTTCTCCGGCGTGGCTGTTTACAAAAAGACGTTCGAGATTTCGAACGAATACCTGGCCGCCGGCTCCCGGTTGGAACTGGACCTGGGCATCGTTCAGCAAGTGGCCAGGGTGAGCCTCAACGGCAAACCATTGGGCACCTTATGGAAGCCGCCTTACTCCCTCGTGGTTGATGGGGCCATCCAGCCCGGCAGGAATGAACTGATCGTGGAAGTGGCGAATAATTGGAAGAATCGCCTGCTGGGCGATGCGGGTCTCCCCGCGAACAAACGCTTTACCAGGACCAACCTTCAAAACCGATTCTCCCGCACGGAACAGGACCTGCAAGTTTCCGGCCTCCTCGGGCCGGTGCGAATCCTTTCCGCCAAAGAGGTGGCCATCCCTTGACCCGGTTTGAAAACTCCCGAATCAAGGGGCGTGCGGAACGGGCGCGCCGCCGCCGCCCAACCCGCGCTACGGGTTGAGAACCTTGCCGTTCAACCACTCCTCGAATTCGCTGATCTGGAGGGTGGTTCCCAGCACCAGCAAGTGGTCGTTGGCCTCGATCTTGTCGCTTCCGCCCGGGGTCAGGATTCGTTTCGAACCGCGTTGAATACCCGCGACCTGCACGCCCGCGTTGCGCAGCAGGTCCATCTCCAGCAGCGTTCTGCCGGCGATGGGGCTGCCCTCCGGAACGTAGAGGGTTTCGAGGCTGAACTCCTCCATCTCCCCGGCAACGGGCGCTGTTCGAGCGGTGCCCATTTCGGCAATGGCCCGGTCAATTTGTTCCGTGCTGCCCAGCAGCAACAGCTTATCCTGCGGGTATAGGATGACGTCCGCCGAGGGATTGACGATAATGATGCCGTGACGGTCAATGCTGGCGATGGAGCAGCCCAACCGACGGCGCAACGCGAGGTCTCCGATACAGCGCGCCGCAGCGGCCGAGAACTCGGGCAGCGTGTATTCTTCCGCCTGCAACTCCCAAGCGTCCTTTTTCTCGTTCAGCATCTGGATCAGGTCATGGCTATCCTTCTCACCGACGGCGCTCCTTAACTGGGTTCGCAACTCGATTTCCAGTTTGCTCTGCCAATAAATCAACCGGCGCCAAAGCACGGCCGCCAGGAGCACCACGATGCCCAGGACCACCAGGAACGCCGAAAGCACCGAGGCCCCAAACGGCATCAGGGAGAGCAGCCACAGGAGGAGCAGCACTGCCGAAGCGCCGCGCAAGGCGCGCTCCAGCAGCGGTTGCAGGGTGGCCGGACGGCGGGCGTCCCTGACGGCCCGCTCCGCAACGATCATGCTGAGCGCTCCAACGTTCCGCCAGATTGCCACCAGCGGCCCCAGAACCAGGACGCCAAACACCGTCCAGAACATGATCGCCGTGCCATTGGTGAAAAGCCAATGGTCCCCCAACTGGTCACGAACCCAGCCATACACCGGCCGCACCATCAACACCAGCGCGGAGATCAGGAACACTCCACCAAGAATCTGGCCCAAACGGCGGCTGGTTAGCTTCCAAAGAAAACTGCGCTGGCGCCCGCCGACCATCCGTTCGAGCCAGGCCTGGTAAAAAGCGATCCACTCTCGCAGCATCAATGGCAGCCGGTTGTCCACCCAATTGCTGATCGGGCCGGACCGCCGCATGAGGGAGGGCGCGGCCAGCGTGGTGAGCAGTGAGGCCCCGACGGCGATGGGAAAAAAGGTCTCGGGAACCGCGCCTGCGGAAACCCCCAATTGGGCGATGATGAAAGAGAATTCCCCCAGCGGCGTGAGGGAAAGGCCGGCGCGAATCGCGGTTCGGGATTCGTTGCCGGCCAGGACCAGGGCCACTCCGGCCGCCAGCGGCCTGAAGAAAAGCGCAAAAGCGGTTACCCCGAGGACCAAGGGCCACGCGGTGACCAGCAAACGGAAGTCCACGAGCATGCCCATGGCGACAAAGAAGACGGCGCCAAACATGTCGCGCAGTCCTTCAAAAACCCGTTCGATCTCCAGTTTCTGCGGCGTGCTCGCAACCACCACGCCGAGAAGAAATGCGCCCAGGGCCATGGAGTAACCGGCGATCTGGGCAAGCCAGGCAAGGAACAACAGCAGCGCGATCACCACAATGGTCCGGACCTCCGACCGGCCGGCCTGTGAAAGCCGCAGGAGCAGGCGCGGCACAAAGAACAGTGCGCTCAACACTAGCAACACGATGAAAGCGGCAAGGCCTCCAACCACTTGCGCGACCGGCGGGTTGTTCCGCCCGCCAAACTGGATCAGCGTGGACAGGACGGTCAGCATCACCACCGCCACCGTGTCTTCCATCACCGTGATACCCAACGCGAGCTGACCATCCCGGCGGTGGGTCGCATTCAACTCCTGCAGTACCTTGCTGATGATAGCCGAACTGGAAACCATCATCATCCCCGCCAGAAACAGGCTCTGGGTATGCGTCCAGCCAGCCAATGCGCCAAACAGCCGGCAACCATTAAACACCAGGACCGCCCCAACCACCGTCGCCAGAATCACCGGAATGCCCAGACGCCGCAGCCGCGCAAAACTAAGGTCCAACCCGATGGAGAAGATCAAGAACACCAAGCCGACCTGCGCCAGCAGCTGAACTCTGTCAACATCGGTGACAAATTGGAACGGAGGAGTGTACGGACCGATGATGGCTCCCGCGGCAAGGTAGCCTACCACCAGGGAGAGGCCGAAGCGCTGGCAAAGCCACCCCACCGCGCCGGCCACTCCCAAAACCACCGCCAGATCACGAATGAATTCCAAACCAATCATCGGCAACTACCTTACGCCAAGCAGCAGGAACCGTCGAATGCCACCCGGGGATTTGGCTTGGCGACGGGCTGGAACCCGCATGGAGACACGCTTTGCCCGGTTCACAACTCGCGGCCGACCGCTTTCACGCCTCAACCCCGGACACGTGGGCAGGCAGCCTCGGGCGCCGGCATGGCTGCCGCCACGCGGCTCAAACCTCCCACGATCCCCGTTTGGGCCGATCCAGCCATTCGTTGGCCTGATCATCCCCCACGAATCGCTCCTTGGCCGGGTCCCATTTAAGACGGCGATGGTTCCAGTAAGCCAGGTTGCCCAGGTGGCACACAGTTACCGAACGGCAGCCGATCTCAACATCACAAATGGGCCGCTTGCGGCTGCGCACGCAATCCAGGAAATCGGAGCAATGATTATGGCTTTTGTAGAGTCGCGTGGCGTTCTCCCCCAGTGGCTCCTCGCCCAGCGCAACCGGCGTGGCTTCGAACTTGCCTCGATTGACCAGGATGGTGCCTTCCGTGCCGATGAACAGCACCCCGCCGCTCTTGCCGTGGACCATCTCGACGCCATTAGCGTAAAGGTAACGAACACCGTGGGTCGCTTTCGGGTCTTCCGGCGGAATGATTTCCACCGGCCCGCTGTCGTCCATGCCCAACCCCCACTGCGCGATGTCAAAATGGTGCGCGCCCCAGTCGGTCATCATGCCTCCGGAATATTCGCGGTAATTGCGCCAGTTCGGAAAGTGGTCATGAATGCCGCGCGGGCTGAGCACGGAATTGTAGGGGCGCAGCGGTGCGGGCCCCAGCCAGGTGTCCCAATCCAGACCAAGTTCCAACGTTTCCTCCGGCAGGTCGCAAGGCACCGAAGGCGGGCCGACATCCACAATCACCTGCTTCACCTTGCCAATCCGGCCATTGCGCACCAACTCGCACGCTTTGCGAAACTCACTGGAAGACCGCTGCATGGAACCCGTCTGAAATACGCGGTCGTTCTTGCGCGCCGCCGAGACCATGGCCCGGGCCTCGTGGATGGTCAGGGATAGTGGTTTCTCACAGTAAACATCCTTGCCCGCATTGCACGCGGCAACGGCTTGAAAGGCATGCCAGTGGTCGGGAGTGGCGATCACCACCGCATCAATGTCTTTGCGCGCGAGCAACTCCTGGAACGTCTTATACTCCGCGCAGCCTTTGAAGCTCTTATCCGCTTTGGCGGCATAATGCTCTTCCACCATCTTGCAATGGTGCTCCCGGCGCTTGGTGTCCACGTCGCACACCGCCACCACCTGAGCCCCCGGCTGGTTCAAAAAATTGTGCATCAGTCCCCGGCCCTGTTTGCCCGTGCCAATGACACCCATGGTGATGCGGCTGTTGGGACTCGTTTGCCCCCGCGCCTGGCCGCTGCTCCAGAGCAGTGGCGCTGAAATGGCGGTGGCGGTGGCGGCCCGGAGAAACTGGCGGCGTGACAAGGATTGTTGCATGGCACGAAATCTTACGGCAAGCCCTTGGGTCGGCAATCCAAAAGAAGCGAGTTCTCCCATGTGCCGGGCGCTCTCGTTCAAGCACCCGCGGGAAAATTCAGACGTCGCATGGCGGGCCGGGCCCTATTCCGGCCCTTTGAACGTGACCGGCCACCCCACGTATGGCCGATTGTCAGGAGCCGCCTTTTTGGGCGATGCCCAATAAGGCCAGTTCTCCAGCGTTATTTCGCGCTTGGCGGGCACGAATTTGATGATGGAGTAGCCGGCCGCGCGATCACTGATCTGGCGGGGGAGGCCGCGGCCGGTCAACCGCGGGTTGGCGGCGGCCAGCACGGTCAGTTTGTTTCCGAACTGGTCCTCAAATTCACCCGTGTAGCGCGGCGCGCCGGGCGCCTGGTTTTTGCCGGGCTCGCGAGGCATCCAGCGCCGCGGCCAGAGATTGCCGATGGCCGGTGTCGCAATCCAATAAGGACCGTCGTTCCATTGCTCAAGGCCATAGCGCCCCGTGGAACCGAGATGCTGATCCCCCGCGATATGCAGGCTGACCCGGCCTTCCTTCAGCACGCGCAAGGCGAGGTCGCGCTTCGCCTGCGGCCAGCCGTTGGCGTCAAAGTCGATGGTGGCCACATCGTTCTCCGGATACTCATTCGCGGCAAGAATCGGCAGGGTGGGGACCACCCGGTCGCTCCGGTGCTGCCCATAAGGCAGGGTCCCCAGGCAATTCCAGGGTGTTTGCGAAAGCACCACGCGGAAGGCCGCTGCTTTGGGACGCCTCGCCCATTCGCGCAAGAACCGCTCCTGACGCGGCCCCAGCAACTGAGCGTCCGGATGCCGCGCCTGTGTTTTCGGATCCCAGTGTTCATTCTGGACGAAGCCATTGAGAATGTCAGCCTCCGGCAGCAGTGGCTTGGGAGCGGACTTCCACTGGCGATCGGCCACGATCGCCAGGTCGAGCGGTCCATACGCCCAACTGGTAAAATAGACGCTGATGCCCTGGTCGCACGGGGCGGGGTCCACCGGGTCGGGCAACGATCCCGCCTGGGTGCGGTGGACGACATTCACAAAGCTGGGAGGCATTTTGTAACCGCCGGAATCCTGTGCCGCCGCGCCGAAACCGTCCGAGATGTCCGCCGCGCGTCCGCCGCCTCCCCACAGGTTTCCGTGAAACACGTCATGGTCATCAGGAATGGCGAATGACGGAAGTTCACGCAGCAAGTCACGCCATGCCCAGCCGTGCATGTAATACTTGCGCAGATAATCCACCACGGAACGTTCGCCCCCGTCGTAAAGGACCCCATACCCGCCATTCCCCTCATAGATTTGATCGCCCAGAAACGCCAGGAAGTCGGGCTGATGCGCCTTCACATTCGCCACCAGGTCAGCGTGGGGAAACCCCGTCCCGTCGTTGCATGAAAAGGCGGCCATGGTGAGCGGGCGGCGCGCGCCGGGGATCGCCCGGATACGCCCGCCAAAGGCGTCCGCGCCTCCGCCGGCCTCAGCAAAGCGCACCGTGTAGTCATGGTTCTTCCGGGTATTCAACCGCTCAACTTTGAACAGCGCGGTACGGGAGAGAGGATCGATCCCGGCGGTCCCGACCCGCTTGCCATCCAACTCGAGGGAGGCTTCGAACCCGCTTTTCCCCAAGGGTGGAAACTGGGCCATGAGCTTGAGCGTGCCGTTGTTCTGCAGCGAATGCTGGCACCAGAGAATCGGTCCAAAGGCGCGCTCGGGAAACGCTTTGAACTTCTCGCCGGACAATTTGAGATTCGAGAAAGCCATTTGGCCCTCCCGCCCCCGCTGGGTGTTGGCGGCGGGCGCCGCCTCGAAACCCGGACGCGGCGCCGCCGGATCAATCTCGGGCAGCGGCGAGGTGGACATCGCGACCGCCGCCAGGCCACGCAGCCAGGACGGGTGGACGTGCGGTTGCTCGACCCGGTTTAACTCCCTGCCGTTTGCATCCAAAGCGCGCAGGCTCAGCAGGTATGTTTCCCCCGTTGGCGCGCCGCTCAGCTCCAGCGTGAGTCCCTTGATGGGCATGTCTAGGCGGGCAGCTTGCTCATCGAATTTGCCAATAAACAACCGACCGCCGAAAAAGATTCCCGCCGCCAAGCCTTTCCCGAACACCGCCGCATTCCGGTAATCCGGAAACTGGCCCTGAAGACCGATCTGGAAGCCCGCCCACCCGCCGCGCGGTTGCCGCCCGGCGGAGACCTGGTCCAGGGTCACGCGCAGGGAGAATGGTTTTGGTTCGGAGGTTAGTTCGCGGGTGAGCACCACCACGTTGCGGTTGCCGCCCGGGTGCTCGCAAATCAAGCGCCCTTCACTAATCCGCCAATCGGGCATCGGATTCGGCCAATAATCCGGCCCGGGCCATTCCCGTTCAATGGACGGCGGAAAACTGGATGTGAAATCGGCGGCGGGCGCGCTGCCTGGCAGCGAGCTGAGAGCCAGCCATACGACTGAGGACAGGAGACTTTTCATTTTCATCAAGCTGTGGCAACCGCCTGAGCGATCAGGATACCCCAGGTATGGCCAGCGGGAAAACCGGGTTTTCATTGGTTTGGGCGCGCAGGATTTCCACCGCTTTCCTGATGGCTTCGGGACGCTCACCGGCCAGGTTGTGTTCCTCCCGCGGGTCGTTGACGATGTCATAAACTTCCCACCCGCCTGGCGCGTCAGTTTTCAGTCCCCGCCGCAGCACCTTCAGGCTGCCCAGCCGCACACAGACCTGTCCACCGTACTCCGGATATACCCAAACCATCGGGTTGCGCTCCGGGGGAGTGTTCCCGAGCAACACCGGCAGCAGGCTGACGCCGTCGCGCCGCCCCGGCGGGGTCAGCCCGATAATGTCGCAGAGCGTCGCAAAATGGTCCGGGAAATAGCCGGGGAAGTCCGTAAGGCTGCCCGGCCGCACCCTGCCCGGCCAGCGAACGATCAGCGGCACTCGCAGCCCGCCCTCATAGACGCTGCCTTTGTAACCTCGCAGCCCCCGGGTGCTGTTGAAGAATGTTGCATCCACCCCGCCCACGCCAAACGCGGGATTGGGGGCGCGGTGGGTGGTGCCATTGTCGCTGGTGAAAATAACCAGGGTCTTCTCCGTTAGCCCGTGCCGCTTCAGCGACTCCAGGATTTTTCCCACATGTTCATCGAGGCCGGTAATCATCGCGGCGTAGGCAGCCCGGGGGCGCGGATGTGGCAGATAGCCGCCCTGCCCCCGATACGGTTGATCATCCCACTCCACCGGATAGGAGTCCACCAGCCGTTTGGGAGGCTGCATCGAGACGTGGGGTTCGGTAAAAGCGCAATAGAGAAAGAACGACTGTTTGGCGTGTTGCTCGATGAACTTCAGAGCCTCCGCTTCGATCAGGTCCGGCGCATAGGCCTCGCCCTGCCAATCCTCAAGCCTGACCGGACCCTCCGGCTGGCGGGCATGGCCCGGGATGGGCTTTCGGTTGATGTTGAGCTTTTCGGTGTTTCTCCAAAGATGCCCGGGAAAATAAGAATGCGCCTGAGCCTGACAGTTATACCCAAAGAAGAGATCGAAGCCTTGTTGGTTGGGATCGCCGGTGCTGCCCACCGGGCCCAGCCCCCATTTGCCCACCGCCCCGGTGGCATAACCGGCGCCTTTGAGAACTTTCGCAAGCGTCAACGAATTGCTTGAGATGGGCCATTGACCTTCGGTATAGGGTTGGCCGGCCTGCTTGTTGCCGCGAATCTCCGAGTGACCAAGATGCAGCCCCGTCAGGAGCACATTGCGCGCGGGTGCGCACACCGGCGCACCGGAGTAGTGGCGGGTGAACTTCATGCCCTCGCTCGCGAGCCGGTCAAGGTTGGGCGTCCGGATTTTCTCCTGTCCGTAACACCCCAGTTCACCCCAGCCAAGATCATCAGCCAGAATAAAAACGATGTTCGGCCTGGGTGGGGCGGGGTCCGCAAACACCGCCACGCTCAGCAGCGCGACAGTGGCAGCGAGGAGCCCCACGCTGCCATATCGGGGACGGGGTTGCATCTTCATGTCATCTTAAGGCGCACGGTTGTTCCAGCCGCATTAAAGCTCGTTCACGGGCTTTTGGAAACGTCGAAATTTGGCGGTCACAGCCGTCTGCGGCGAAAGTGGGGCAAGCGGCTGGCGAAGGATCTGCACTCCACCCGGCCGTTTTCGGTCCCTGGTTGGCTGCCAAATGCCGTGCCGTGTCCCGGTGCCAGAATCTTTTTCCTCTCCCTGAGGGGCTGGCGGGATTATGTTGTGGCCAGGGAACTATTCTCATGACAACAAAATCATTTGCGGAACTGGGGCTTTCACCCGAGTTGTTGAAGGCCATCGACCGGCTGGGATTCGAGAAGCCCGCGCCGATCCAGGCCGAGGCCATACCGGTCTTGATGCAAGGCACCGACGTGGTGGGCCAATCGCAGACCGGCTCCGGAAAAACCGCCGCCTTCGCCGCGCCGGCAATTGAGAAAGTTGACCCGGACCAGCGCACGACACAGATTCTGATCCTGTGTCCAACCCGGGAGCTGGCGGTGCAGGTTTCTGAGGAGGTCCATAAACTCGCGTTGTTTAAGCGGGGCGTGCGGTCGCTGCCGATCTACGGCGGACAATCGTACGACCGTCAACTCTACGGCCTGCGCCAGGGCGCCCACATTGTGATCGGCACTCCCGGCCGCGTCATGGACCACATGCGGCGCGGCACGCTGGTGCTGAAGACGGTCAAGATGGTGATTCTGGACGAAGTGGATGTCATGCTCAACATGGGGTTCAGGGACGACATCGAGCTGATCCTGCAATCCACCCCGGCGGAGCGGCAGACCGTGTTCTTCTCAGCCAC
>JBBQYD010000142.1:0-10999 GCA_038209025.1 Verrucomicrobiota bacterium
CGTGAAGTTGATGCGTTGTCTGGGACGGTCTTAGGGGGCTAGCGCGAATAACTATTCACATGTAGGCGATTACTAATTGCCAGCGGGGTGTGAAACCCAGCCAAGGGTGGGTGGAATCAACCCAGCCACTGAATTGACGTAAGTCGAGAATATGTTTTCGAACAAACGCGAGCAAATTGCTCTCATTCAATTGTTTGCAAAGCAATTCTTAACTTGGAGTGGATCACTTATGAATTTGAAGTGACCGGATTGATACCGCCCAAGGGTGGCTGGTGTGTGATTCGCCCAGTGACATACTAATCACCGTTTCCAGTCGCCGGGAACTTACCATAATTCGTTCAATAATTTCCAAAAATCTGTTGACACGTTACAAGGACTTTGCCATAGTGCCCATACACACGGTTAACACAACTACATAAAACATGAGAACAAAAGCATTACTCGGCTTGGCTGCTATAGCGGCTACTGCTATGACTGCAGGAGCTCAAACCAGCGTTTATTCATTAAACGTGGTGGGCTACTACAATACAACTGTTCCGGCTGGGCAGTACGCCTTGATCGCGAATCAGTTGGAAACCACTAATAATACGGTTCCTGTCCTTTTCCCAAGCGTTCCGTCCGGGACGGTTGTAATCAAGTGGACCGGCGCGGCGTTCGATCAGAACACGCTTGACCCTGACTTCGGTTGGGACAACCCCGCTATGACGGTTGGACCTGGTGAGGCGGCGTTCGTGAAGAACAACTCTGCGAATCCTATCACGCTAACGTTCGTTGGTGAGGTTAACCAAAAGACGAACGACTTGGCCTTTACTGGTGGAGTATACAAATTGGCTAGCATCTTCACGCCTCAAGCAGGCAAGCTGCCGACCGATTTCGGATTCCCGGCTACCGCTAATGACACGATCATACAGTGGACTGGCAGTGCCTATCAGTCACTGACCTTCGATCCTGACTTCGGCTGGGATGTTGAACCCACTGTAAAAGTTGGTGAGGGATTCTTCGTTCGGACTGTCAATACGAAGTCTTGGAGTCGTTCGTTCACCGTACCGCAATAAACACAAACTAGTTACCATTCCAAACATACCAATCATCTATGAAAAAACTGTTAGCGTTGGGAATTCTTGCCTCTCTGACCCTGTCAGCCTTGGGTCAAGGGCAACTTAACTTCCAAAATCGTGTCACTACCTCGACTCCCGCTGTGGATGCGAAAATCTACATCGACGTTATCGGCGGTACCACTCCTAGTGGGACGGACACTACCTTTAGGGCTGCCCTTTTAGGCGGTGCTGCTGGTTCTGTAGCGAGCTCCATTGCAGGGATCGGCAATCTGACGATGCTTGCTAGTCCATCAACCAGTGCGACGTGGGTCAACTTCCGCACCGGGGCTGCGGCTGGCTATCTGCCGACTACCGACACAGCCCGCAATTCCGGACTGGCGTATGGTGCGACCGGAGTGTTCCAGGTTGTTGCTTGGCAGGGAAATTACACCACGTGGGCGGCTGCTTATGCTGCCGGCATGGCGGGCCAGGCTAAGATTGGCTGGTCAAATCCAGTGACCTCTGCGGTAACGCAGAACGCACTCGACCTCGCAGTGCCGAATCTGCTTGGTTTGAACTCGTTCGCGGTTGCCATTGTTCCCGAGCCGACCTCGATGGCTCTGATGGGCTTGGGCGCCGCTGCCCTGTTGATCTTCCGCCGCCGGAAGTAATTAATCAGGTCCAACAATTACATGAGCCGCTCGCAAGAGCGGCTCTTTCATGTACACGGTGGATTTCCAAAGTTCCTAGCCATGTGATGGGGCTATCAGTGCTTCTTCAAAATGGTTGCTGGTCCGCTCTTCAGAACCGCAAGTCTCAAGTCTGGTTTTCCTGCGAAATTCAGGCGTTCGACGGATGGCTCCAAGTCTGGTAAGGTAACATTGCATGGCGAGCGGACGGAGAAAAGTCTGGTGGTGGTCGGGTGGTGGCGTTTTGGGTGTTCTAGCGGTTGGGTTGTTCGTTTTTCGCCCCGCCCCCAGGCTCCAATTCCAAGGCAAGACGGTCCCGGTCCTCTGCGAACAGCTTGCCTACGGGAGTGCCGACGAACGGCGGCATGCTGAACTGGGGGTGAAATCCCTCGGGAAAACCGTTGTCCCGGAACTTGTCCGGCTATTGGGTACCTCGGATTTCGGCATGCGACCGAAGCTCTGGCGATGGTTGCCGAGCCTGCCACCGGGTGTGCGCGATTTCCTTGCGCCAAGAATGCTTCCTCCGGACCACTCGAATACGTTGAAAGTCGGAGCGCTGCGCTCCCTTGGAATCCTGGGTGCGGAGGCCGCCTCAGCCGCCCCTCAGATCGCGCGGTTGCTGCATGATTCGGATGAATCTGTGGCGCTTGAGAGCGCCCGGGCTTTGGCCTCCCTGGGGAGCGAGGGTCTTTCCCAGGTGGTCCCCAGGCTGCACGACCCTTCGCCGAGTGTCCGGCAGAAGGCGGCTCTGTCGCTCTCCCAAATGACCCCTGTGCCCCCGCAAATCGAAGGGGTGTTGCTGGAACTCCTAGGCGATGACCATGAACAGGTGCGTCTGACAGCGGCATTGGCTTTGTCGAGCGTTGGCCCGGGTGCCCTGGCGGGCATCCTGGCCACGGTTGAGACGGGGCAGGGCAACGCGCGAATAGCAGCCGCAAAAGCGCTTGGATGGATGCATGCTTCACGCCGCAGGTCGGTGCCGGCCCTGTTGACTATGTTGCACGATTCCAATCCAAAGGTCCGGGAGCAGGCCATTCAGACTCTGGGGGACATCTATGCTAACGAAGACCGGGTAAGAGCCGCGATGATTGCCGAGTTACAGGATTCGGACTCCAAGGTTCGAACCGCCGCCACCAACGTACTGAGACAATTCGGCATGCGTGCTGCCGATTTAGGGGTTGGCAGTTACGACGGGAAAAAGAGCGGGTCACCATAAAGCGCCTTGGGATGGCCACCGTCGCGGATCGAACTACTGGCCCGGGTGGGCAAAAGACGAGGCCTGGATTAAAAACCCGGTGGCTGAAGCCCGGGAGGCATTCCTGGGAGGGGCCGTTGGTTGTTTTGGTTATTTCCCGTCTGCTGCGTGCCGGTTTGCTGTTGGGTATTCGAAGGAGGAGTGAGTTCAGTGTGAGGCATCATGTCCGCCAGGGGATCGCCGTTGTTCTTTAACCGCTGTCTTTCCACTTCCATCAGAATGGCTGCTTGTTCCGCGTTTACATTGGATTCCGGGGGGTACGGAGTGAATGGCTGTTGCGCGGCATTCCCGCCAAATGACAAACCAGGGGTGGTTGCACCGGGGGTGTTGTACTGTCCAGGGGGCGCTACGCTCACCCCCCCCGCCTGGTAGCCTCCGGCGACGGGTTGCTGATACCCGGCGGCAGGTTGTTGATACCCGCCGACAGCTTGCTGATACCCGGCGACGGGCTGCTGATAACCTGCAGGTTGCACTGCCGCGCCGGTTGTGGGGCTGGGCAGCCGCATGGTGCGTGTGGGAATCGTTTTGATGGTGCCATCCGTGCCCGGGAAGGGTAGCCGACCAGGGCCGCCGGGGGGCATCATCCCGCCGGGGGGCGGAACTGCGCCAGGAGCTCCGCCCGGGGCTCCCTTGGTCCCATCTTTTTCAAAAGTAAGCGTCACGGGCGTGCCGGCATATACCAATTTTACGCTCCCCGCTTTCTCATCAATCTGAATGACTTCCATGTCCCCTTCACGCTGGCCTTCGGCCAGGATATACGACTGTTCACGGGGTTGTTCGCCTGGCTTGACGGCCCCCGGGGGCGTCTTCATCAAGGCCTGTTTATTGCCGAAAATCGTGGTGATGCCGGTCAGGGTGATCTTTGGCGGCGGCGTTTTGTTTGCTTCCGCAGTGGGGTCGGGGGGCGGCGGTGGGGGCTTGAGGCCGAACACGTTGCGGTCGGTGATGGCCTTGTAGGGGCTATCTGGCGTGTTCCCCAAGGCAGCAGTCACCAGCGTGCAGACGGAGAGCCCGCTGAGGAGACAAATTAACGTCTTTCGACCGTGCGTCATCATGTAACAATAATCGTTATTCAAAGAAACACCAGCCGGAAATCAAAGTTGCGGGCGCCTCGCGGCGTGGCTGATCGCCTGTCTCGGTCTGCGGGTGCCTTTCTCCGCGCTCTCCTCGTGAAACCTTGTCTCAACTCCCCCCTTGGCTAAACGGCAAGGCTTTGCGGTTGCGGTAGAACTGCAAGAGTTCCAGGTTCTTTTCCGCGATTTCTTTGTGCCCGGCTCGTTCGGCAAGTTCTCTAGCGCGCTCAGCAGTCGCGATGGCCTGTTCGAATTGGCCTGCTTCCGCGTAAGCGGCGGCCAGAGTGCCCAGCAGCAAAGGTTCACCGTTGCCCGCGAGCTCGGAAGCCTTCTGAGCCAGTCGAACTGCTTCAGGGCCATTCCGAATTGTCGGCGGACCTGAGGCCAGGAGCCAGGCAAGGTTGTTCAGCGCTTCAGGATTTTCCGGCTGAAGTGCCAATGCCGCTTTGTAATGCTCGGCGGATTCCGCAAGGCGTCCGATAGTGGCCAGCGCGGCCGCCAAATCGTAATGCGCTTCAACAAAACCTGGCTTCAGAGCAATCGCCTGGTCAAAATGGGTCAGGGCCAGTTCAGTGTCTCCTTTTGTCATGAACGCATTCCCAAGGTTTTTGTGGGCTTGAGCCAGCGTGGGGTCCAGACGCAACGCTTCCCCAAACTCTGCAATGGCCTCATCCACTCTCCCCAGCCCATATATTGTGAGACCGAGATTGTTGTGCGCCTGGGGGAATCCCGGTCGAAGGGCAACCGCCTGGCGGAACTGAGCGGCCGCTGGTTTAAGCCGGAAAGCGCGGGTTAGCGCCAAGCCCAGGTTTTGATGAGCGATGAAATTGTCCTGTGTCACTTCCAATGCATGGCGAAACACGGTTTCGCTGCTGGCCCAGCGCACCGCCTGCAAATGGGTCAGGCTCATCAGGATGCCCGCCAGGGCAACTCCCGAAATGCCCACCAGGCCGGGGCGCCAGCGGAAATGCCCAGCCAGATCTCCGAGGCCCCAAACGAACATTACGAAAATACCGATCAGCGGGATGTAGGTGTAACGATCAGCCATGGATTGCAGACCGACTTGTACCAACCCGATGACCGGCACGAGCGTGCCGAAGAAAAACCAGGAACCCGTGAAAAGATAAGGCCGGCGCCTGGCGAAAAAGGTAATCAAGCCTAGCCACCCGAGCAGTAGCATTGCGATTAGCAGCGACGAAAGAGCTGGCCAGGTCTTGAGTGGATAGAAAATCGCCAAATCCGATGGCCAAACCGTTTTCATCAAGTAGCGAAAATAGCTGACCGGAACATTGGCGAGCCGGTCCATGAGCGGGAGGGTTTCCGCATCCATGACTGCGCCACCACGGTTCTGGGCCAGGAACGTTACGGCACACGAGGCCGCGGAAAGAATCAGAAACGGAATCTTCTCCGGAATCAACTTCAAGAGTGATCTGGTGGCGCTTGGCCAGTCATCCAGGCGAATCCGGCCCAACGGCCATACATCCAGCAGCATCAAAACAAAGGGCAAACTCACCAGCATCGGTTTGCTCATCAGTCCCAGCGCGAAAGCGGCCAGGGCCAGGCCGTAAAAGCAGGCGCTCTTGCCCAGGCTCCTTCCGGGGCGTTCCTTCGCATACCTGGAAAAACTGAGAATCGTCAGCAGGAAAAAGAACGTGCTGAGCACGTCCTTTCTTTCGGACACCCAGGCGACCGATTCGACGTGCAGCGGATGCAGGGCAAAAAGCGCGGCCACCATGGCGCTCCGCCAGGGCTTGCCGGTGCCATGGTTTAGCAGCAGAAACAACAGGATCGCGTTTATGGTGTGGATCGCCAGGTTGGTGAAGTGGTGCCCTGCGGGGCTCAATCCGAAAAGCTGGGCGTCGGTCATGTGGCTGAGCCAGGTCAATGGATGCCAGTTGCTGGCGTGAAATGAGGTGAAAGCCCAAACCAGATTCGCTTCGGAAATTCCCGTGATAACGTGCGGGTTGGAGGTGACGTACTTATCGTCATCGTAATTCAGAAACCCGGCGTTGAAAACCGGCCAGAAAGCGACGAGGCTGCCGATGGAAAGCAGCAGCGCGACTAAGACCGGACGCAGGTCGAGGTGTTGATTGGTCACCGGCTGAGATTTTCCCGAACCAGGCCGGTAGATTCAAGAAAACAAAAAAGACGCGGCCGGCCGCGTCTTTCTAAAAGCAAGCTATCTGGCAAGGGCTAGGCCTTGGTGTCAGCCTTTTTCCAGGTGCGCTTGGGGGCCTTGACCACGAGCCCTTGTTTGATCGCATTGGCGGTAACGCGGATATAGCGCACTTCGCCGTTCACCAGGGCTTTGACTCGCTGGAGGTTGGGCATAAACCGGCGCTTGGTGATCGCGGTCACGTGCGTGCCGATACCACCGCTCTTCTTGGACTTGCCACTGCGCCAAATGATACTGCCCTTGATCGGGCCCTTGCCGGTTAATTCGCAAATTCTAGCCATAAAATCGTCTTCCTAGATAAAGGCGAGGAAAATAGCATACGCAGGTCCAGTGGCAAGATGAATTTTGAGGCAATTTAAATATTGGTACCACTTGCAGTGGGCAACCTCCCGGTTCCGAATGGCAATCAGGGCGGAGGATTACCGGCGCAACGAGGCCTCCCCAGGCAGATTCTGCGCGTCGGAAGAGACGATAAACCTGGGTGGTGATGGCCCTCTGAGTGCATAAAAAAACGCAGGCCGGCGGTTGGCGGGTCTGCGTTTTCCAGGAAGCTCTTGGGATCAGTTTCTCCGGCGGTACAGCACCAGACAAAGCAACCCACAAAGAACGGTTACCATGACGTTGGGTTCGGGGATGGGGGTGATTTCACCCGTGGTGCCACTCCAGCGTGCGCCTTGTTCAAAGCCGTCGAACATAATGCGGGCCAGCATGCTGATACCCGGATCAGCCATCGCGAAGAGGCGGTCATCATTTGATTCAACATCGCCCGAGGGCAAATAATTGAAACCCCAGTTGCTGATTTGCAGCATCTGGCCCTCGGTAATGTTCAAATTCGCGAAGGTCAGGTTGCCATTGAGGATATCGGCGGAGAGTGTCAACGAGCAGATCCCAATCACGTTCAGGGTGCCCAGGGTTTCCGTTTGGTTATTGAGAATCAGGCTGCTGCTGTTCAGTGTCAGAGTGGCCGCATTCGCTACGGCATTGCCGCCGGTATTAGCGAGTTTCAAGGCACCACCGTTCACGGCGATGCTCGAAACCGCGCCCAAGGCATTGAGCCCCCCGGCAACCAAGGTGCCGCCATTGACTTGGACGGCTCCGGAGAAGGAGTTCGCGGCCTGCAACGTTACCGTGTTGGCGTCCTCTTTGACGAGGGTGCCACTGCCAGAAACCGTTGTGGTGAGGGTGACATCCGTAGCGCCGCCGACCTTGGCGCTGCCACTGACACTGACGTTATTGGCGATGGTGCGACTGCTCGCCGCACCTTCAAGCTTGGCTCCACCACTCAAGGCCACTGATCCGCCACCGAAGGCCAGGTTGTTGGCTGCGATCAGCCGGCCACCCGAGGCGTTGATCCCGCCCGCAAACGAGTTGTTGCCCGCCAGCGTCAAGGCGCCCGTGCCCGACTTCACCAAGCCGCCAGTTCCCGAGACTATTCCGCCGATACTGACGTCTTTGGCGCCCGGAGTGGTGAGGGAGAATTCAAACAGATTCACCGTGCCGCCAACGCTCAGGTTTCCAGCCGACGCATTCCAACTTTGGTTCGCATTTAAAAGGATGGGATGATTAATGGTCTGGAGAGCCGCGCTATTGTTCGCGATTCCGCCGGACTCAAGCAGTATCTCATCAGCGGAGAAACCACTGAGAATGAAGGAGCCTGCGCCGGAGTCGAAAATCAACGAGTTGATGTCCCAACCACCATTGGCGCGATTGCTCAGCCGGTTGCTTCCGGCCATGTGGATCTCATCGGTGCCATCGTTGTTTGGCGTGCCTTGATTCCAATTCAAGCCGGTCCAGTTTTTTGAGGCGTTGCCGTTCCAAGTAAAAACGTCGGCCGAGACGGAAGCCGCTCCCAACGCGGTGACAGCTAGCAAAACCAATGCTTTCATAATCCCAGTAGTAGTTGTTTCTTTGTCGCACCAAGAAAGAACTTGGGTTCTTCTGATTCTGTTCCTAGGTGCAACAATGGCAATCCTAGTCGGATCGCCATTGCTGTCAACAGTTTTGTTTGAATTTTTGCGGAGCGGTTTTCCGCCAAAAAGGATAGCCAGATGGGGTTTTCTCGTTAGCTGATCTGGCGGTGATATTCCTGAAGCGATTTCACCGAGGCCTTGCCCGAGCGCGCGGCCGCGATACCCAGAACGGCGGCGCGGGCGGCGGCACTCGTGGTGATATAGGGCACCTTATACTTGATCGCCGATTTGCGGATATACCCGTCGTCTCTCGCTCCGGCTTTGCCGATGGGTGTGTTAATGATCAAATCAATGGCCTTGCTCTTGATCTCGTCGGAGATGTCCGGACGCTGCGGTTCATGTACCTTAAAGCTTCGTTCACAAGGTACTCCGTGGCTGTGGAGGTAATTCCAGGTGCCCTCCGTGGATTTGATGCGGAAGCCCAGTTCGGCGAACTTCCGGGCGGTTTCCAGGATCAGGGGTTTCTCCCGATCGCTTACCGAGATAAAGACCGCGCCTTTCAAGGGCAGCGGGCCGCCGGCTGCTTCCTGCGAGCGGAAATAAGCCAGTTCAAAGGTCGGTGCCAGGCCGAGCACTTCGCCGGTTGATCGCATCTCCGGCCCGAGCACGGGGTCCACCTCCGGAAACATGTTGAATGGCAGCACCACTTCCTTCACTCCCACATGCGGAATCTTGCGGTGTTTCAAGCCCAGGCTGGCCAGGCTCTGGCCCAGCATGAGGCGGGTCGCCAGGGCCGCCATCGGGATGTTGCACACTTTTGACACCAGCGGCACCGTGCGGGACGCGCGCGGGTTGGCTTCGAGCACGAACACCTTGTCCTGGCACACCGCGTATTGGATGTTCATGACCCCGCAAACCTTTAATTCGCGGCTGATTCGCAAGGTGTATTCCTCGATGGTTTTAATATGCTTTTCGGGCAGCGTCACGGGGGGAATCGCACACGCGGAGTCGCCTGAATGAATCCCGGCAAGTTCAATATGCTCCATCACCGCCGGCACAAAGGCTTCCTTCCCGTCGGCCAGCGCGTCGGCTTCGGCCTCGATGGCGTTGTCCAGGAACCGGTCGATCAGGATGGGGCGTTCGGGGGTGACATTCACGGCGGCGGCCATGTAGATCCGCAACATGTCCTCATCATGCACAATCTCCATGCCCCGCCCGCCCAGCACGAACGAGGGGCGCACCATGAGCGGATAACCGATGCGGGTGGCAATCGCGCGGGCGTCGTCGATGGTGCTGGCCATGCCCGATTCCGGCATGGGGATGCCCAGTTGGTCCATCATCTTGCGGAATCGATCCCGGTCTTCAGCCAGGTCGATGGTGTCGGGGGAGGTGCCCAGGATTTTGACCCCGGCGGCGGCCAGTTCGGCGGCGATATTCAGCGGCGTTTGACCGCCGAATTGCACCACGACACCTTCGGGTTTTTCCTTCTCATAAATGGCCAGGACGTCTTCCACCGTCAGCGGCTCAAAATAAAGTTTGTCCGACGTGTCATAGTCGGTGGAGACGGTTTCCGGGTTGCAGTTGACCATGATGGTTTCATACCCGGCTTCGCGCAGGGCAAAAGCGGCATGCACACAGCAATAATCAAACTCAATGCCCTGGCCGATGCGGTTCGGTCCGCCCCCCAGGACCATGACTTTCTTGCGGGAACTGGAAGAAACCCTATCCGGCCGGTTGTACGTGGAGTAATAGTAGGCGGCATTCTCGACGCCGCTGACTGGCAGGGCGTCCCAGGCCCCGGCCAGGCCCAACTTGAGGCGGTGCTCGCGTATCTGGAGCTCCGGGAGGCCCAGGATGGTGGCGAGGTATTTGTCCGCGAACCCGTCTTTTTTGGCCTGGAGGAGCAGGGCGTCGGGCAATGGCCGGCCTTTGTGCTTCAGGATTTGTTCTTCCAGTGCCACCAGTTCCTTCATCTGCTGAATGAACCAGGCTTTGATGTGGGTTTTCAGGTGGAGTTCCTCCACTGTGGCGCCTTTGCGCAAGGCCTCATACATGAGCCACTGCCGTTCGCTGGTCGGTTCGGCCAGCAGGCACATCAATTCGGGCAGGGTCTTGCGGTTGAAGTCTTTGGCGAATCCCAGACCGTGCCGCCCATTCTCCAATGAGCGAATCGCCTTTTGAAAGGCCTCCTTGTAATTCTTCCCGATGCTCATCACCTCGCCGACGGAGCGCATTTGGGTCCCGAGTTTATCCTCCGCTTGCTTGAACTTTTCAAATGCCCAGCGGGCGAATTTCACCACCACGTAGTCGCCGGAGGGGGTGTATTTTTCCAGGGAGCCATCGCGCCAGTAAGGAATTTCGTCCATGGTCAGCCCGCCCGCCAGTTTGGCGGAAATCAAGGCAATGGGGAACCCGGTGGCTTTGGAGGCCAGCGCCGAGGAACGCGACGTTCGCGGGTTGATTTCGATGACGACGACCCGGTCCGTCTTGGGGTCATGGGCGAATTGCACATTCGTGCCGCCAATGACGCCAATGGATTCAACAATGCGATAAGAATAATCCTGCAATCGGGCCTGCAATTTGGGGTCAATCGTGAGCATCGGCGCGACACAATAGGAATCGCCCGTATGGACGCCCATGGCATCCACGTTTTCGATGAAACACACCGTGATTAGCTGGTTTTTGGCGTCACGCACGACTTCCAGCTCCAACTCTTCCCAGCCGATGACCGACTCCTCCACCAGGATTTGGCCCGCCATGCTGGCTGCCAGGCCGCGCGCCGCCACCACCCGCAACTCTTCCACGTTATAGACGTGGCCGCCGCCGGTTCCTCCCAGGGTGTAAGCGGGGCGGATGACC
>JBBQYD010000143.1:0-10970 GCA_038209025.1 Verrucomicrobiota bacterium
GGATGTTCGCCATAACGAGGAGTTTTTCCAAGCTCATACAGGGTGGTGGCCGGCTCAGATCGCCGGACAATTCGCCGGGCCGGCCGTGGTTCAACTTGGCAAATGCCTCAGGCTAACCTACTAGTTGATGATGCTCGAGGACACGATAGCTGCCATTGCGACGCCCGTGGGCGAAGGCGGATTGGCGGTTATTCGCCTTTCCGGGCGGCAGGCCTTGCGTGTGGCAGCCCAATGTTTCGTGCCAGCCGGCGTGGAAACCCCGGACCTGGGCTCGGTGCCCTCGCATACGATTCACTTCGGCCGGATTGTGCGTGAGGGCAAAACCATCGATGAGGTGCTGGCCGCGGTCATGCGGGCGCCGCGCACCTTTACGCGCGAGGATGTGGTCGAGATTTCCTGCCACGGCGGGGTGTTGCCGGCCAAACTGGTGCTGGACGCCTTGCTGGCCGCCGGCGCGCGTCTGGCTCATCCGGGCGAGTTCACCCGCCGGGCGTTTCTCAACGGAAGAATCGATCTGGTCCAGGCTGAAGCGGTGGCGGAGATCATCCACGCCCGCACGGAGCTATCGCTCCAGGCCGCAACCGAGCAGTTGGCGGGCAAACTTTCCCATAAAATCAACCTCCTGCGCGACCAGGTGATGAACATCCTGGCGCACCTTGAGGCCCATATCGATTTTCCAGATGAAGATATTGCGCCCGCCACCCGGGACCAACTGCTCGGCAGCCTGCGCGAAGGCATGGCATTCGTTGAAAAACTGCTGCAGGCGGCCCCCGAGGGACAAATTCTGCGCCGCGGCATTCGCGCCGCGATCATTGGGCGTCCGAACGTTGGCAAGTCCAGTCTCTTGAATCATTTGCTGGGACGTGAGCGGGCCATCGTCTCGCCGGTGCCTGGCACTACTCGCGACACCATCGAGGAGACGGCCAACATCCGCGGGCTGCCAATCACATTCATTGATACTGCGGGCCTGCGCAGCGCCCAGGACTCCCTCGAGCAGGAAGGCATCCGCCGAAGTCACCAGACACTGCAATCTGCCGAGCTGATCCTGCATGTTCTGGACGCCGCTGACCCGGAGGTCCATCTTAGCCTGCAGTTAACCGCCGCCATCCCTGAAACGCGGCAAATCCTGGTTCGGAACAAGATGGATTTGCTCCCCTCCCCCCCGCCGGCCTGGCCGGGTGAGGCGCCGGTCTGCGATGTTTCCTGTATGACGGGCGCAGGAATCGACACGCTAAAAGACAAGATCCGCGAGGCGGTCTGGAGCGGCCGAATTCGGGCGGACATGGCGGAAGCGATGATTAACTCCAGGCACCAGGATGCCCTGGCGCGGGCGTGTGAGGCTCTCCACCAGGGCGCCACCGCTCTGGAGTCGGGCTCACCGCTGGAGATGGCCGCGATGGACCTCCGGATTGCGGCCAATTCCATCGGGGAAATTGTGGGCCAAACCACCACTGAAGACCTGCTTGACCGCATCTTCAGTCAGTTTTGCATTGGCAAGTAACGAGGGAAGTGCTTTGACACGTGCCGCAGTTTGGGCCAACTTCCGAACCAATTGCGGCTAGTGGCACGCCACCCGCAACCGGATGCAAGGACATCGTTGAAATGGGCAAATCATTAATTATTGCGGAAAAACCCTCGGTCGCGAACGATATCGCCCGCGCGTTGGGCGGCTTCAAAAGCGCCGAGGGCTACGCGGAGAGCGCCAGCTATGTGATCGCTTCGGCGGTCGGGCATCTCCTGGAACTGGCGGTTCCAGAGGGCGTGGAGCCCAAGAAAGGCAAGTGGTCGTTCGCCAGCCTGCCGGTCATCCCGCCGCACTTTGACCTGCAACCGCTCGAAAAGACCCACGCCCGGCTGAAGCTTCTGGCTAAACTACTCAAGCGCAAGGACATCGATGACCTGATTAACGCGTGTGACGCGGGGCGCGAAGGCGAACTGATATTTCGCAACATCATTCGTTACACCAAGGCCAAACAGCCCATACGACGCCTGTGGCTGCAATCCATGACCCCCAGCGCGATCCGCGAAGGTTTCAACCGGTTGCGCGATGACGAGGAAATGCTGCCCCTGGCCGATGCCGCAATCTCGCGGTCGGAAGCCGACTGGCTGGTCGGCATCAACGGCACCCGCGCCATGACCGCCTTCAATTCAAAATCGGGCGGTTTCTTCAAGACGACCGTGGGGCGGGTGCAAACCCCCACCTTGGCCGTCGTCGTCGAGCGCGAGCACAAGATTCGCATTCACAAACCTCGCGATTACTGGGAGCTTTCCGCCACGTTCACCGCGTTGGCGGGGAATTACCCGGGACGCTGGTTCGATGAAAAGTTCATCAGACCCGAGAAAGATGGCGACACGGATGCCAAACCGGAGCGGATCTGGGAGCTGCAAAAGGCGGAAAGCATTCGCGCCAAATGCCTCGACAAACCCGGCATTATCGAAAAGGAGGAGTCCAAGCCCAGCAGCCAGCTCTCGCCCTTGCTTTTCGATCTTACGAGTTTGCAGCGCGAGGCCAACGGCCGCTTTGGCTTCAGCGCCTCCACCACGCTCAAGCTCGCCCAATCGCTCTACGAACGGCATAAGGTGCTGACCTATCCCCGAACTGACTCCCGCGCATTGCCCGAGGATTACATCTCGACCGTCAGAAGCACACTGGGCACGCTGGCCGGCATCGGCTACGGGCAGTTTGCCAACACGATCCTGGAACAAGGGTGGGTGCGCCCCAACAAGCGGATTTTCAACGACGCAAAGGTCTCCGATCACTTTGCGATCATTCCCACCACCGAACCCCCGCGGAATTTGTCCGAACTGGAGCAAAAGCTTTATGATTTCGTCACGCGCAGGTTCCTCGCGGTGTTCTATCCGGCGGCGGAATTCCTCGAAACCACCCGGATCACCCGGGTGGAAGGAGAACCGTTCAAAAGCGCGGGCAAGGTGCTGCAAACCCCCGGCTGGCTGACGGTTTACGGCAAAGAAGCCCAAACCGATGACACGCCCACGCTGACACCCGTCAAAACCGGAGATTCGGTCCAGACGGCCGCCATCGATCTCAAAGCCACCCAGACCAAACCGCCGCCGCGCTTCACGGAAGCCACGCTGCTCAGCGCCATGGAGGGAGCCGGCAAACTCGTGGAAGATGAGGAACTGCGTGAGGCGATGAGCGAGAAAGGCCTGGGCACGCCCGCCACACGCGCCGCCATCATCGAGGGGCTGATATCGGAAGAGTACATGGTTCGCAATGGCAGGGAGTTGCAGGCCACCGCCAAAGCCTTCTCCCTGATGGAACTTCTGAACGGGCTGAACGTGGCCGAACTGACCAAACCGGAACTCACCGGCGGCTGGGAATTTGAATTGCGGCAGGTGCAGCGAAAGCTCAAGAGCCGCACCGAATTCATGCAAGGCATTCAGGACCTCACGCGCAGAATCGTGGCCGCCGCCAAGCTTTACGAGCACGACACCATCCCCGGAGATTTCGGCGTGCTGCAGGTCCCCTGCCCCAAATGCGGCAGCGATATCCATGAGCGTTATCGGGAATTCAAGTGTGTCAGCGAGAAGTGCGATTTCTCCATCCGCAAAACGCTTTCGGGCCGCATCTTCGATTACAGCGAAGCCGAGCAACTGATCCGCGAAAAACAAATCGGCCCGCTGCAGGGATTCCGCAGCAAGCTGGGCCGCCCGTTCGCGGCCGTCATCAAGCTTGGCCCGCCCGAGTTCAAACTTGAATTCGACTTTGGCGAAGACCAGAGAGGTGAAAAAGCCCAGGAAATTGACTTCTCCGGCCAGGAACCGCTCGGGACGTGTCCGAAATGCAAAGCCCGCGTCTTTGAAGGGTCCATGAATTACGTCTGCGAAAAAGGCGACTTCAAAACCGGCAAGATCATCCTGCAGCGCCCCATCGAGCAGGAGCAGATCAAGAAACTGCTGACCACCGGCAAAACGGACCTCCTGGACAAGTTCATTTCCAAAAAGGGCCGCCCTTTTAAAGCCTACCTCGTCCTCAACGAGAAAGGGGTCGGTTTCGAATTTGAGCCACGCGCCCCACGCGCCGGGGGCAAAGGCGCCAGGGGCGTCGCCGCGCCCAAACAGAAAATCGACTTCACCGGGTTGAGCCCCTTCGCCAAATGCCCCAAGTGTGGCGGCAGTATTTTCGAGACCGAGTCCGGATATTACTGTGCCAACTCGCAGAATGACACCCGCCCCTGCCGCATCACGCTTCAGAAAGTGCGGTGCGACCGGCCAATCGAGCCGGAGCAGGCAAAGAAGTTGTTTACTGAAAAACGCACCGATCTGCTCAATAACTTCAAATCCCGAGCCGGCAAGCCTTTCTCGGCCTGCCTGGTCATTGAAAAGGGCAAAATTGGGTTTGAGTTTTCTTCCGGTGACCTTGGGGACAGCGGAGGAAGTCTGTAAACCCATATGCCCCCCGTCGATGGAGCGCCGCGCAACGATGCCGGACCGGAGGTTGATCCATGGACGCCAAGGTTCCTCCAGCACCTCGCCACGGATCGGGCGGCGTCCGAATACACCCAGCGAAATTACCGGGCCGCGCTCCTCCAGTTTTCCGCATGGCACATGGCCCAGCGATCCGGACCACCGCTCTGGGATGAGTTGGAGCGCGACGATTTCCGCGCATTTCTGCGCCACCTCGGACGCCAGAACCTCGGACGCGCGGCCATCCATTTGCGGTTTTCCGCCCTGCGCACCTTTTATCGCTTCCTGATCAGGAACGGATCGCTTGCCGCCTCGCCCATCAAGAATATCGCGCTGCCCAAGACCGGCAAGCGTCTGCCCCAGTTCCTGACGCCCGAGCAGATGAACGTGCTGCTCGAGGCTCCGGCGAAGCTCGCCGCCGCCGCCCCCTCCGGCACCCCCGACGAGGAGGCCCGCGCCAGGCTGCTGGCTTTGCGCGACGCCGCCATCTTTGAAGCCATTTATTCATCGGGATTGCGGATCAGCGAGCTTTGCGGCTTGAAAGCCGAAGACCTTGACTGGGAAGCCCAGGTCGTTCGGGTCCGTGGCAAGGGCAAGAAAGAACGCCTGACCCCCATTGGCGGCGCCGCACTCCGAACCATTGAAACATATTGGTCGGCCCTGCCCACACGCCCCGCGGCTGCGGAACCGGTCTTCAGCTCTGGCCCGCGAGCCGGAGCGCCCATGCAACCGCGCAATGTGCAAATGCGCTTCAAGCGCTATCTTGCCGCCGCCGGGCTCGATCCCAAGCTCACGCCGCACAAACTGCGCCACAGCTACGCCACCCATTTGCTCGACGCCGGAGCCGATCTGCGCAGTGTGCAGGAAATGCTCGGCCACGCGCACCTGGCCACCACCCAGATTTACACTCATGTCACGGCTGAGCGCCTGAAGCGTGTTTACGAAAAGGCCCACCCCAGGGCGTAACGGGCAACGGTTCACGGACGCAGCCTCCGCCCTAAGCGCCACCGAGGGCCAGGTTTGACACGGAAATTGCGAGGCGAGAGGCGAGATTCCTTGACGGCCACCGGTTGAGCGAGTAAGAAGCCCAGGTAACTATTTATGAATAATACTTTCCCTCCCGGAGCCACCCGACGTGAGTTTTTGCACCGCACCCTGCTGGGCGCTGGCGCGCTGACGCTGCTGGGAGCCGCGAATCTCCCCTCCACACTGCTGGCCCAAACCCCGAAGCGCAACCTTAAGAAAGGCATCATGTGGGGGACCATCGGCTTGAAAGGTTCGACCCTGGAGAAAATGCAGGCCGCCAAAGCCGCCGGCTTTGAGGGCGTGGAAATGATGAGTCACATGAATGTCGAGGAAGTGCTCAAGGCCCGTGAGGAGACCGGCTTGGCCATTCCGAGCGTCTGCGGCACCCAACACTGGGCCAAGCCGCTCTCGCACCCGGATCCCAAAGTGCGGGAGGAGGGCCTGGAAGGTCTGAAACAATGTCTGCGTGACGCCAAGCAATACGGCGCCAAATCAATCCTCCTGGTTCCGGGCACGGTCACCAGTGAGATCAATTACGCGGATGCCTACACCCGTTCGCAGGCGGAAATCCGCAAAGCCCTGCCGTTGGCCGAGGAACTGGGTGTCAAAATCTCCATCGAAAACGTTTGGAACCAGTTCCTGCTGAGTCCGCTTGAAGCGGCGCGATACGTGGATGAGTTCAAGAGCCCGATGGTCGGCTGGCATTTCGACGTCGGGAACATCGTGAATTACGGCTGGCCGGAGCAGTGGATTCGCATTCTCGGCAAACGCATGTCAATGTTGCACATTAAGGAATTCAGCCGCAAGAAACGCGACAGCGAAGGGCTCTGGAAAGGTTTCAATGTGGCGCTGCTGGAAGGCGACGATAATTGGCCGGAGGTCATGAAAGCCGTAGATGAAGTGGGCTATACCGGGTGGGCCATCACTGAGCAACCGGGTGGAAACACCCCCGAGGGGCTTAAGAGTCTGGCCGATAAGCTTGGTCAGATTCTCAGCCTTTAGCGAGCCGGCCCCGCGCGGGCGGCGGCCCGTTTCATCGCGGAAAAACTGAGGTTTTGATGCTGGAATCCCGAGAGGCCTGGTTCTCCAAGCGCGCCGCTCTCTTGCTGTGCGTGGCGCTTTGCGGCGCGGCGCATAACGTCTTTAGCCAGGCCGGCGGAACCAATTCCCCGGGAAAACCGCGCCCCGCGCCGCCCGCCCAGGTCCTTGCCGAAGAGACGCTCAGCCTGGATGAACTTGCCGGGCATATCCAGGATTGGGCCACGGAGAACCTGGACGAGAACCTCCTGCAAGCCTTGGGCGAGGTGGATACCGCCAAGGTGGAGAGCCTTTTTGGAGATCTTGAAAGGCAGTTGCGCGGTGATTATGTCATCGATCTGGCCCAACTGCGCCAGACCGCTCAAGCCGTGCTGCCGTTGCTGCGAAAACATCCAGAGACCGCCCCTGTTGCCTCCTGGCTGGCGGCAGAGATGGACTACCTGGATGTGGCGGAGGATTTCCGCGCGAAAACGCCCGTCGCAAAACCGGGCACCCCTGCCCCACCGAAGGCCAACCCGACGCCGAAGGAGCAACGCGAGGTCTGGATCAAGCGGGTCTCAGAACAACCCTGGCCACCGGCTGCGAAATCCTATGTCCCCATTTTGAAACCGGTTTTTGCGGCCCAAAAACTGCCGCGCGAACTGGTCTGGATTGCCGAGGTCGAATCCGCTTTTGATCCCTCGGCGCGGAGTCCCGTGGGAGCCACCGGCCTGTTCCAGCTCATGCCGGACACCGCCCGGCAGTACGGGCTGCGAATCAATCCCTTTGACCAGCGAAAGAACCCTCAAAAAAACGCCCAGGCGGCCGCCAAACATCTGGATTATCTATACCGGAAGTTCAAGGACTGGCGGCTCACGCTGGCCGCGTTCAATGCCGGAGAGGGCACTGTCGGACGACTGTTGCAGAAACATCGGGCCAAAACTTACGACGAAATTGCCACTCGCCTGCCGGCGGAAACGCAAATGTATGTGCCGCGCATTGAGGCCGTGTTATTGAAGCGTGAAGGCGCGCGTCTGGCCAGCCTGCCCAGCCCGGGTTGAACCGAGCCAAAGCCCGGCGGCGCTTATTTCCAATAGAAACTCAAGATTTGGACGTCCCGGGGCGGCGTGCGGCCCAGGATGGCCACGAACTGCCGGGTATAATTGTTGATGCGAGCATCGACCTCCACCTTGAAGGTGCGACTGCGGACATCGCAAAAGGCTTGGAGCTGGCGGGGAATTTCCATGGTCACACCCGGCACCCGGCGGGTCTGGTCCACACTGCGATAGGGCCCCATCAAACCGCTGCCGTCATCTTCGCCTTCGCGGGCTGCCACAATCGCGTCAGCAATGGTTCGGTCGATGCCCGGAATGCACTGAAGCACAGCGGCGGAGGCGGTGTTGATGTTAATTCTGCCCGAAGAAATCGGCGTAAACAGATCCGCCAGCCCCACGGGATAAGGCGGGAGTTCGTTCGGACCCATGGAGCGATTGAACTGCGGCTGCGCAACTCCGGGTTGGTAATTCGTGGAAGACAGCCCGTAATAAAGCTCCGGTGTAACCCCGTTAATCAACAGCAACTCGCTCAGATCGTCTATGGGGCCGTTCTTCGCATAATAGGGCGGGTTCTGGGATTGATAGAAGTCGTTCTCCGTTCCCTGAATGCGCGTGTTGTCGTCCTGGTCGATCCAATCGAGGATTGAATTCATGACCGGGGTGAGCTGGCTGGCATCCATGCCAACCGAAAGCAGCGCCTGCTGCAACAAGGCCTCGTTGGCGATGTTTATGTTCACCCGGCTTTCGAGGTCGGTTATTTTCCAGGTGAAACTGCCGTTGCCGAGCGTCACCTCCCGTTGAACCGAGGCCAGGGCGGAATTCGAGGTGCCCACCCCGCCGGGGCCGCCCGCCCAAACCTGGTTCAAGGCGTCGTAAGGCTCGTTGGGAACGGCCAGTTGCTGGACCAGAATCCAGCGGGCATATTCCACGCCCGAGCGCCCCAGCCACTCCAGCTCCGCTTCGTTGCTCGCGTTGCGCGCCAGCCGCGTCTCCACTTTCATGGAATACGCGAAGCCACCCGCCAGCATCGACAGCACGAAAACACTGATCATCACAATGATCATGGCAATGGCCTGCGAGCCGCGCGGTCTCCCTCTCGTTCTCATCACGGCCGCCCTCCGGTGCCCGGAGACTGTCTAAACGTGCCGCCGCCCTGGGTACCCTGCTGGATGGGGGAATTCTGGGTTCCCCCAGCGGCCGCCCCGCCACCTGGCCCGGTTACCCCTCCTCCACCGGGTCCGGTCTGCCCCGGCATCATGGGCCGCTGCCAGCCGGGCTGAACCATCACCGAAGGCAGGCTGATCACCCGGACAATCGGCTCGCGCGCGGCGGTCGAGTGAGGATTATCCGCAAGCTCCAAGGTCACCCGCACCAGTTTGGGAATTTGATTTGTCTGAGTCCACTCTTCGACCCAATCACTTCGGCGCGCATCCCAGAACTCGGTGCTGAACTCTTTGACATTCTCGGCCAGCACCAGGGGGCTTTGCTGCTCGTCTTCATCGATATCCAGCAGGATGGGGGTTTGGCGGAGCACCAGGGAGCGTGAACCGCCGCCGCCTTCAACGGCAAACGTGAGGCGCCGCACGTCGAGGTCGCCGAATTTGCCGCTGCGCGGGAATGATTTCGCCAGGCGCGCAACAAAGCTGAGCGAGGCGTCCGAACCATTCACGGCAACGAAACTGTAATAGTTTTGGTTCTGGGCGAACGACATGACCGAGCCCAGCGAATCCTCCAGCACGCGGACCACGATGCGGGCGCGCTGGACCCGGGCGGTTGATTCAAGGCCCACCTTTGAGGCCCGCAGAATGGCCGTCCAACTCGAGTAGATCGCCGCGACAATCAGCGAAAGGATGCTGATGGCAATCATCATTTCCAGCATGGTGAACCCGCTGGTCCGGCGTCCGGGTGTCCTCATCTGCCAATCCTCCCCATGCCGCCGGCTGAATCCGGGCGGTAGAAAAGCACGGTCATGGTGGTTTCCCGTCTGGTGGGCGCATGGGTAACGATGAAATCGACCTGGTAGAGGCCGTTCGTTCCCACCTCCGTGATGGCCCGGGACCACTTATAATCCCGGTAAATATCTCCAAAATCGCCGGAATCAGTCCCTTCACTCAGGCGGTTGGTCACCGAGAGTTCCGCCGCCAGCATGCTGGAATCGACTTCCACGTTTTGCAGCAGCCGCGCGTTCCGCAGCGAGTTCGAGACCAGCGCGAGAATCGCGAACACCGACATAAAAAAAATGCCGGCGGCTATCATCACCTCCAACAAGCTGAAGGCCCGGACACCGCGGCCCACCCTGATGACAGAATCGATTTTCATCGGAGACGGAACTCGTTCCAGTTGTGCTTCACGATGGTCAGGCCGGTCGTAAGTTCCAGCGTAATCTCCGCAACCTCGTTCCTATCCGATCGCAATTGCAGAATCAGATCATCACACGTGCCGTTGGGGAAGAACCGGACGCGCACTATGGACATCTCCATCGCGTTAAGCCCGTTCACAAACAACTTGGAGATGGCCACGGTGTCGGGGAGCTTGGTGGCGAGGCCGGCGCCAGGCGGCAAGGACGGCGGAGGCGCGGCTTCCGGTCCGACAACCTGGAGACCATCCGCCGCGGGAGCGGCGGCGGAGTTGAGTGAAATCGTGCCCTCCAGGCCGCTAAACACGACCTCGGTCATCGATCCCTGCAGGATCGCCCGGGCCCGCGCATTGCTGCAAACCTCCACGATTTCTTTGATGCTCTGCGTCATGGGCTGCTTCCGCCAGGCGCCATAAATCGACGGGATGCCCATCGCCAGCACCACGCCCATGATCCCGACCACCACCATCAGTTCGATCATGGTGAAGGCTGCCCGAAGCCGCCGAAGTTGTGTGCGAGGCGTGAGCATGGCGGTGGCCGCTCTAGCGGTTAATATTGGAGGTGATCGCGAACATGGCCGAGAGCACGCTCAACAGCAGAAAACCCACGCCCAAAGCCATGACGATGATCAGGGTGGGCTCGATCATGTTGGTCAACACGCGCAAGGCGATGGTCAGCTCGTTTTCGTAAGTGTCCGCGACGTTTTTCAACGCGCCGGGGACATCTCCGGTTTCCTCCCCAATCTTGACCAGGTCCACCATGAGCTGTGGAAAAACCCGGCTGCGGCCCAGCGGCTGAGCAATGGTTTTGCCGTCAGTAACCTCCTCGCGCGTTTTGGCGATGGCCTCTTTGACAATCACATTCGGAATGATCTGCTCGGTGATCTTCAAAGCCGTCAGCACCGGCACGCCGTTCTCCAGCAGGGTTGAAAGCGTGCGGGCAAATTGCCCGAAAATGTTCAGCTTGATCACTTTGCCGAACACGGGGATGCTCATCTTCCACTCATCCAGCTTGCGCCGCCCCTGCGGAGTGCCCTGGAACCGCTTGAACAAGACAATCCCGGCAATGATGATCAGCAGCATCAGCCA
>JBBQYD010000144.1:0-10922 GCA_038209025.1 Verrucomicrobiota bacterium
GTCTTTAGCGGGAGGGCGGCGTGAGCAAGATGAACTCACCGCGGCGATTCTGCCTCCAAACGGCTTCGCCGGTGCCTTGCGAGATAGGTCGATCCTCGCCGTAAGTGATCGTGTCCACGCGAGTTGCGTCAATTCCCAGACGGACCAATTCTTCGCGGATGGCAATTGCCCGGCGATTGCCCAAGGCACGGTTGTACTCTTCGGTGCCGCGCTCGTCGCAATGACCCTCGACTTTGACTGCAACCGCAAGATTGGCCTTCAGGTAATCGGCAACGGCCGTCACCTTGCTTTGCTCTTCACCGCGCACGTTGGAGCTGTCGAAGGCGAAGTGGACAATGTTGGCCTTGAACATCTCGCGATCCTCGATCCAACCCTCACGAGAGCCGGGGGGGTTCTCCTTAATCCCGGAAAACTTGGTGATCTCATCGGGCGTCTGGGTGACCACCGGGGGCATCTCGGGAGGTGGCAGCGGCACCGCCGTCCCCGCCCTCGGATCCTGGGCATTCTTAGTCATGCCGACTGGCAGCGGGGTAATAAACCCGGTCTTTTTACGGCAGCCGGTGGCCGCCATCGTGAGTATTAGTCCTACAGCTATCAGAGTTGCAAACCTGGTCAGCTTCATATCAATTCTTTCGTGGAAACGGTTGTTTTTACCTTGCCCAACTGGGTTGTGAGTTGCTTCCCGAAATTCGGGAGACATCCTTTACTTGTTTGGTTGGCACGTCAAGCAGAGATAATGATCGGGAACTGCCCTGCCGGCGGGCGAACACAACGGTGCGCGAGTTGGGCGCCCAGGAGGGATCTTCTCCGGCGACCAACTGAGTGGCCTGGCCGCCTGCGGCCGGGACTACGCAAATCTCAAATCCTCCCATCATCGAGGTGAACACAATCCAATTGCCATCGGGTGACCAATCCGGCTCCGTCGGATTCAGCACGCCCGAGGTGGGAATGCGGACAATTTCCCCGCCCCCTGCCGGAATCTTGCACAGGGACCGCCGCTCCTTGATCTTGGCCGCGAAACAAATGTAATTGCCATCGGGCGACCAGCACGGGGAACTCTCATCCTCGCGCGAGCGGGTCAGGCGCTTGGTCTCGCCCCCGCTGGAAGATCCCACATAAAGATCGGTCCAGCCATCTTTACTCAGGATCATGGCGACCTTGGAACCATCAGGCGACACGGCGGGACTGAAGCTCGATCCGCCATACCGGGCGAACGTGTTGCGCGCGCCGGAGCTTAGATCGTGATAGAAAATGTCCGGATTGCCCAGCTTGTAGGAGGTGTAATACAGGGCCATCCGTCCCGTAACCCAGGTCGGCCCCGCCACAATCGAGCCATCCTTCGTCACCGCTGTCGCGTTATGCCCATCGAAATCCGCCACGTAAATTTCACTGTCCGCGCCGCGCACATTCTTGAAGGCAATTTTGGTTTTGCCGATGCCCTTGCGCTCCAGCGCCTGCAGGAAATCATCCACAAACGTGTGCGCCTGGCGGCGGAGCGAGGCGCCGGAGTAGGCTTTGGCCAAAAGCGAACGGTTGCTGATCTTATCGGTCGCCCGCCCCTGCAGGTCGCCATTGTTGCTCCCGCTCAAAGCGTATTGAGCTCCGGCCTCATTCGTGACCGCAAAGCCCTGCACCGCAAGGTCAAATCGGATAACTTGCTCAGCCTCACCCCCAAAACCGCTCAACGACACGAAAACGGGGCGGGTAGCGCCGGGACTGCCCTCGCGATAGAGATTGAGTTGCGACCAGGCGCTCCCCACAAAACTGCCGGCCAGGGCAACGATGGAAGCTAGCTTGAAGAGTTTAATCATAATTATCCCAAACCTTGTTTGGCTCCGACGTTGAAGTTAATTTTGAGGGTTCGCTGATCCTCACGCGCGCGCTCCGGCAACGGGGCCACCCATTTCACCCGATCGAGGGTCCTTCGCACCGACGCATCCACCGTTGCGTTGCCGGAAGGATCGGAAATCCTGGCCGAAATGACGGTGCCATCGCGCGCAATGGTAATCGTGGCTACCGCGGTCGCCCCGGTGTCAGTAACGCCGGCAGGCAGTTGCCATGCGCGATCATACGCACTTAACACCGCCTGGTCGAAATTCGCGTAGGGCACACCGCCGCCGCCCGGTCCGAAAGCCTCGATGGAGATGCCTCCCGAAACGTTTTTCCCAATGGCCGAAGCGGCGGCGGCAAATCCCCGCGCCAACCGTTTCCGCGCATCCAAAGCCGCTTTCTCTTGCTGGGCCGCTTCCCGGGCGCGGGCCTCCGCGCGTTTTTTGGAATCGGACTTGGCATTAAGATTGCGAACGACCGGTTTGAGGTCGATCACCCGCTTTTTCTTTTCGGCGCCCGGCACCAGCGAACTGTTATCGAGAGGTTTGGGCGCGGGTTTTGGCGCCGGCTCGCGGACCGCCGGTTTGGGGGCGGGCACCTCGGGCTGCGGTTCAGGCTCTGGTTCCCGTGCCGCGGGTGCCGGAGCAGGAGGCTCAGGTTCAGGCGCCGCCGGAGCGGGCGTGACCACGGGCGGGGCGGCTAACACCTCGGGCGGTGGCGCCGCATTGGGATTGCCGCCGCCCGGGGCAACGAGTTCATCCACCGTCTTGAAAGCAACAAAATTAATCACCGTCAGTTCTTGCTCCGGGTTCTTCCTGGGCGCCGTGACGAACGCCGAGCCGGTCAGCAGAACGGTCAACAGGAGCACATGGCCCGCGGCCGAACCGATGAAACATTTTTTCTGCAAGCGGTCCATTTAGCGTCTCCCGGGTGGCTCCGTTCTCAATGAGTAACGGGTGATGCCATTGCGCTGACACCGTTCAATGACGGCGTAAAGGTCCTTGTTTCGCCCCATCTCATCGGCCCGGATATAAACCACCAGGTTGGGGTTGCGTCTAAAATCCTGCACCAGCAAACCCTCAAGCTGCGGCAGGGTGACCGCCTTGTGCTCCAGCACAAATCCGCCCGCGGCGGTGATCTCGACTGTCCGAATATCCTCCTTGGCGAGCGCCTGATCAGGCGTGCCACCGGTCGGAAGCTTCAGGCTGAGGCCTTTCTCCAGCAACGGGGTGGTGATGATGAAGATGATCAGCAACACAAAGGCCAGGTCCAGCAGCGGGGTGATATTAATCTCGCTGAGCGTGACCAGGGATGTGCGTTGTGAAAACCTCCGCATCAGTCTTCCTCCAAGTATTCAGTTTCCATCTTGGAAACCAGTTCCTGCGCAAAGTTATCGAGTTCGACGGTGCGTACGCGCAGGTTATGCACCAGCCAATTGTAGCCGAACATGGAGGGAATCGCCACCAGCAACCCGGCGACGGTGGTGATCAGGGCGGCAGCGACACCCGGTGCCATGGCTGCCAGACTGGCGTTACCTTGCTGCGCGATGTGACCAAAGGTGCTCATCACGCCCCAGACGGTTCCGAGCAACCCCAGGAACGGGCCGCCACTGACCGCGATGGCGAGCAGGATCAAGCCCGACTCCAGCTTGAGGGACTCCTGGGCGACCATGTTCTCCAATGAACGTTTTACGTGCTCCATGCCTTTGAGCGAGACGTAGCGTTTGCGTCCTCCTTCGGGAGCCTTGAGGCGGGCATCAAGTTCCATGCTGCCGGCCTTGTAAACCACAAACAGCGGGCACCCCTCCGCCTGCACTTGCCGGTCGAAGATATCCAACACGTGCTTTTGGGTGCGGAACTCCGTGTTGAAATAGCCGTTGAGTTTCTTGGCCCGGCTCATCTGGACCGCCTTGGCAACCATGACCGACCAGGCGACCACGGAAACGCAGGCCAGGCAGAAGATAATTACCTTGGCTTCGGGAGTGGCCTGTCTCCAGACATAAACCAATTCCGCCGTTCCGGCGTTGGCGCCAGCGGCACACAAAATTATGGGTACATTCATTCCAGCACGAACTAACCGTAACTCCGCAAGCTTGGTCGTGAGGAATGGAAGCGCCCAGGCGGAACGTGTTCAATAATCAACCGTCTCAAACTATATAATAATAACAATGAACTTTTACGCAACGTTCTCAAGAATTGCAAAACCTTTTTGCAAGTATTTACAGCAAATCCAAGCTATTGTCGAGCCGCGAGTTCCGTCTTTAGATCCGCGGCAAACGTGTCCACATCCTCAGTGGTTGTATCCCAACTGCACATTAACCGGGCCTCTTCCCACCCGCCAACGTTCGTATAAAACTTCCAACCTCGCGCGTGCAACCCCTCGGCCGCCCAATCGGGCAGGGAGACAAAAACCGCATTGCTCTGCACCGGGTACGCCACGCGAACGCCTGGCAAGCCGGAAATGGCGGACTCCAGACGCCGCGCCATGGCATTGGCATGCCCGGCGTGCCGCAACCAGGCGCCGTCGCCGAGCATTCCCACCCAGGGCGCCGATAGAAACCGCATCTTGGATGCGAGCTGCCCACCCTGTTTGCAGCGGTAATCAAATTCCCGGGCAGCTTCGAGGTTGAAAAAGACCACCGCCTCCCCCACCCCCACCCCATTCTTGGTACCGCCAAAGCACAGCACATCCACCCCGGCTTTCCAGCTGATTTCTTTGGGCGCGACGTTCAGGGCGGCGACGGCATTGGCAAATCGCGCGCCATCCATTTGAATTCGGAGGTTGAACCGGCGCGCCACCTCGTTGATCTCCCGCAGTTCATCGAGGGAATAGACCGTGCCCACCTCGGTGGCCTGCGTCAGGCTGAGCGCGCGAGGCTTCGGATAGTGGACATCGGTGCGCTTCTTTACCATGCCTTCGATGGAAGCGGGGTCCACTTTGCCATTGGCGCCGGGCAGCACCAGCACCTTGGTGCCGTTGGCGAAGAACTCAGGGGCGCCACATTCGCTGGTTTCCACGTGCGCTGTCTGGTGGCACAGAATGCTGTGATACGACTGGCATAGGGAGGCGAGCGAAAGCGAATTCGCCGAAGTGCCGTTAAAAACGAAGAATACCTCGCAATTAATTTCGAAAACGTCGCGGATCAGGTTCGCGGCCTTGGCGGTCCACGAGTCATCACCGTAGCTGACCTCATGCCCGGCGTTGGCCTCCAGGAGGGCACCCAACGCCTCCGGGCACATGCCCGCATAGTTATCGCTCGCAAAATGACGGGGGCGTTGCGCCGCAACCTCAGCACTCATGGGAGGAGGATAGGCCCGCGCCGCTCGTTGGCAACGATCAATCAACCGGGTTTTGCGTCATGAAAGCCGGTTAATAAAACCTAACCTTTTAATTAGCGGGGCCGGACCAACATTTCCTCCACAATCACATGCGGCGGCATTTGGATGCAGAAGAGGACACAATCCGCCACCTCCTCGGGGCGCATCATGCGGCTGCGCGCCTCCGCGTCCGGCGGCTGCGGACGTTTCCGCAACAACGGAGTATCGATATCACCCGGAAAAATGGCGCAGGCCCGAATGCCCCGCCCGCGCTCCTCGGCATTGATGCTCTGGTTCAGGCCGGCGAGGCCGAATTTGCTCATGACGTAACCTGGGCCGGCTTTGGGCGAGGCGCTCTTCCCGGCATCGGAGACGATGTTCACGATAGTACCACTGCCGCGCGCGCGCATGCCCGGCAGGAGGGCCTGCGTCCAATAATAAGCGCCGTTCAGGTTGGCACCGATCATGGCGTGGTAATCTTCCAGGGCCAGCACCTCCAGGGAACGCTGCGGGACGTTCGTCCCGGCGCTGTTCACCAGCACTTCAACGGAGCCGAGCTCATCCAAAATCCGCCGGCTCGCGGCGGCGACCTCCCCTGCCCGGCTGATGTCGCAGGGATGCACGCTCAGCCTGGGGGCGTTTTCGCCCGCGAGGTTGGCGGTTTCCCGCAGGGTTTCCAATCGCCGCCCCACCAACGCCACGCGCCAGCCCGCCTGGGCAAGTTTCAGGGCCACCGCCCGTCCCACACCGCTGCCGGCGCCGGTCACCACACAGTTATTGTTCATAATCGGTCGCGGGAATCTCCACCCAGGCTCTCCGTTCCGCTGAAATCAGCGCGGTCTCCATCACCACCTGGGTCTTCAACGCATCGTAAAAATCGGGCACGCAGGGGCGCTGGTTGCGGATCGCATCGACGAATTCCCAGGCCTGGTCATATCGGAAGCCCACCAGCGGATCGCCTTGCCGTGGATCGCGCGGAGATCCGGGGTGCTTCCAAAACTCTTCAGGCACAGGAATGGTTTCCAGACCAGGCCCGCCAACTTTGCCGCCTTGCAGCTTGTCCCATTCGCCGGTGCGGAAAACAAAGGACGCTTCGCTGCCATTGATTTCGACGGAATCCAGGCTGCGCCAGCTCTCGTTCCTGCCACTGGCGAGCTTGCTGCTTTCCAGCACGCCGGTGGCGCCGGATTGGAAACTCGCCAGGATGGCCACCCAATCATCCAGTTCATTCGGCTGCCCGCCGCGCACGGGATGCCATTGGGCCATCTGCGCCACCAACCGGCTCATGGGACCGACCAGAAGATGAGCGAAATCAATGCGATGGCTGAGCATGTCACCCAGTTCGCCGCTGCCAGCCAGTTGCTTCACCTGCCGCCAGCCCAGGCCGCGGGTGCCCCAGTCCTGCAACCGGCAGGAGCGGTAATGGTAAGGCTGCCCAAGGTCGCCGCGTTTAACCAGGTGGCTCAGGTATCGCATGGCGGGAACGAACCGGTAGGTGAACGCGGTCATGTGCCGCACGCCGGCACGGTCAGCGGCCACAGCCATGGCCCGCGCCTCGGCCGCGTTCATGGCCAGGGGCTTCTCACAGAGCACATGTTTCCCGTTCGCGACGGCCTCCAGCACGATCGGCGCATGCGTGGCATTCGGCGTGGCCACAATGACCGCATCCACATCCTCCCGCCGCAGGACCTCCTGGTAGCTCGGGGAGGCGACCGAGACGCCTGTCTGCCGCCGCGCGCGCTCCAGCGTGGCTGGATCGGCATCGCACAATGCTGTCACCCGCGCCCCCGGGCACATGGCCAGGCCCGGCAAATGATTCTGCAGCGTGATCCCGCCGCAACCGATGATGGCAAAATGGAGTTGGTCCCGCTGGCCCATGGGCCCGAGTATTCAATTCCGCGTGACGAAAGGCAAGAACTGGACGCGCCCCCAAAGCCAATACGAGAATTGCAGTCCCCCGGGGTTCCGGGTTAGTCTTCCGCCCATGCCCGCACCCATACTGACCAAAGCCCAAATGCGAGCCTGGGAAGAGACGACCTGGGCGACCGGCCGGACAGAAACTGAAGTCATCCGGCAGGTGGGCCAGCGAGTGGCCCAAAAAGCGCTGGAGCTGACAACTCCCGGAGCCACGGTGTTGATACTGGCGGGAGCCGGTCACAATGGCGATGACGCCCGCGCGGCACGCGAGTTCCTTTCCGAACGCACGGTGGAGTTCCTGGAGGTGGTGGACCCCGCCACGGCCCTGAAAGGGTTGGAGATGAAACTTTCACCGGCCCCCGCTTTAATCATCGACGGGCTATTCGGGATCGGCCTGAATCGCGCAATCGATGGTGATTGGGCTGCCTTGGTGGAACGGGTGAATCAAACGCGTCTGCCGGTCCTGGCCATTGATGTCCCCTCCGGGCTGGATGCTGATACCGGCCAACCATTGGGGACGGCGATAAAAGCGGCGGTTACTTTGACGGTGGGCGCGGTGAAGCGGGGGTTGTTGCTGGAAAACGCCTGGAAGCACACCGGGCGGATTGAGGTGGCCGCGGACGTGGGGCTCTCCCCCGCGCCGGAGAATGCGGAGTTGAGCTGGACGCTGCCGGGGGATTTCAGGCATTACCCGCCGCCTCGCGAAGCCGCCTCCCATAAAGGCAGCTACGGACACCTGGCCATCGTGGCGGGCAGCCTGGGCTACCATGGCGCCGCGGTCCTCGCCGCCCGCGGCGCACAGCGCGCCTGCCCGGGCCTGATCACCTTGCACACGCAGGAAACGGTTTACCACCCGGTGGCCGCCCAACTGCAATCCGTCATGGTTGCGCCCCTGCAAACGGACAGCAAATTACAGGGATCCTGGACCGGCCTGCTCATCGGTCCCGGGCTGGCGGCGATCGGGATGAGCGAGCAAATGATATTGCTCACGCGGCTTTTGTGGCGCGACTCGACCCTGCCGGTGGTGGTGGATGCCAGTGCGATTGACTGGCTGCCCTCCAACGTGGTATTGCGCAACCAACTGCGCATTATCACCCCGCATCCCGGTGAAGCCGCGCGGATTCTGCGGACGACCCCGCAAGGCGTGCAGGCCAATCGTCTGGACGCGGTACGTCACATCTCCAGGCAATTCGGCAATGCGTGGGTCGTGCTGAAAGGACACCAGACGGTGATCGGGCGGAGCACCGGGGAACTGTGGGTCAATTCCAGCGGCAATCCCAGCCTGGCCCAGGGTGGCAGCGGAGATGTGCTGGCTGGCTTCATCGCCGGACTGCTGGCCCAACCCGAGCTTCAGCAGGACGTACTCTCCGCCCTGCGCTACGCCGTTTGGGAACACGGCGCGGCGGCTGATCGGTTGACAGCCCGCAGGCGCAACTGGATTATTGATGAGTTGCCCGATGAATTGGGGGCGATGTGACGCCGGCACGGAATGCGGATCGCCCGGAAATTTCCTTCCTTTGAAGCGCCTGATTTGTTATGCCCAATGGCACTGTGCGAAATATTGCGTCAATTTTCGGGTTCATTCTGAGCATGCTGCTGGTCGTGGACGCGGCGGCGGACACTTTTAAGCTAAACAATGGCGAAACCCTCACTGGCGAGCTACTGGTCACTTCGGCCAATGATGCGGGAGTGCAGGTCAAAGTGGGGGACGCCAAGTATGAGCGGGTTTCCTGGTCCAACTTTTCCCAGGATGACCTCAAACAATTCCGCGACAACAAGAAACTTGAACCGTTGGTGGAGCCGTTCATTGAAGTATCCATCCAGGAGAAAGTTCAAAAAACCGAGGTGCCCATCAAGCAACCACCACGCCTGGAACGTCCGGCCAAGCAATCACTGGTCGGCGCCTTGTTTGGCTCCGCACTGGGCGTTTTTGTGCTTTTGATGCTTTACGCCGGAAATCTGTATGCCGCTTATGAAATATGGCTTTTCCGGGGTCACCCGCTCCCGCTGCTCATGGGCGTGTCGGCGGTGGTGCCGGTCATTGGGCCAATCATCTTCCTATCGATACCCACCAAGTTAAAGCCCACGGAAGCGCCCGAGGAATCGCCTGCGGAAACGGCGGCGGCGGCAGCAGCAGCGAGTGCTGATGGCGCGCTGAACCCCATGCAGGATACCACCGCGGCCCATCCCACGAGCCTGCATCTCTCTCACACGGAGCCGCAAAAAACGGCGGTTCCCGAAACCCAGATCTTTCAGCGCGGGCAATTCACCTTTAACCGCCGGTTTATTGAGACCAAATTCGCGGCCTTCTTTGGGGTTGTGCGCCGCGATGCGGACAAGGACCTGCAGTTGGTGGTTAAAACGATGCGCGGCAATTATGTGGCCACCCGCATTTCCCGGATCGCGGGCAATGATATGCACCTGGAAGTGCATCACGGCAGCGCCAGCCAGGAGGTCACGGTCAATTTCCAGGAAATACAGGAAGTCCAAATCAAGCATAAGGACGCCAAGTAACTTGAACCTGACCCCGGCTGGCGGGGTCAACGCAAGGATTCCCCATGATTCCACTGCGCATTATTTTCATGGGCACGGCGGATTTGTCCTGCGCCAGCCTGAGCGCATTGCACCAGGGGCCGGAATTCCAGGTGGTGCAGGTCGTTACCCAGCCTGACCGCCCAAAAGGCCGTGATCTGAAACTGACGCCCTCGCCGGTGAAGGCGCTGGCCATCTCCCTGGGGTTGCCCGTCCGGCAACCGGAACGAGCCCGGGAGGAGTCTTTCATCCGGGAATTGGCAAGCCTGAAACCCGATCTGATCGCGGTCGCCGCCTATGGCCAAATCCTTCCCCAGGCCATCCTGGATATGCCCTCCCACGGCTGCTTGAATGTGCATACTTCCTTGCTTCCCCGCTACCGTGGAGCGGCACCGATTCAATGGGCAATTCTCAACGGAGATCCCCTTACCGGCGTCACGATCATGAAAATGGATGCGGGGCTGGATACTGGTGACATCGTGACTCAGGAAGAAACGGCGATAGAACCCAGTGACACTTCCGCCACGTTGCACGATCGCCTGGCGCAGATCGGTGCCTGCCTGCTGGTCCGCACCATTCCAGGTTTTATCCGCGGCCGGTTGATTCCCCGCCCACAAGATGCCTCGCTCGCCACCCAGGCCCCCAAAATCAAAAAGGAACACGGCCGAATGGATTGGACGCAGCCCGCGCACGTCCTTTGGAACCGCGTCCGGGGGTTGATCCCCTGGCCGGGCGCCTATTGCCATCTGCCGGGTGCCAACGGGCAACGGGTGTTGCTGAAGATCTGGTCGGCGGAGGTGGTGAACGGCACAGGCCAGCCAGGGGACATTCTTGAAGCCACCAAAGACCGGTTGGTCATCGCCTGCGGATCAGCAGCCTTGTCCCTCACCAGCCTGCAACGCGATGGCAGCCGCCGGATGGCCACCCGGGATTTTCTCGCGGGCCACCCGGCGCTTAAAGAACTGAAAAGCCTGCTTTGATTCAGCTTTTTTGCGGAACCGGCCGCCCGGCCGCCGGGCGTCCATCCGGCCCGGCCAGCAGCCAATCGGAATCCTGGCGCAGGTAAATGGTTTGCGTCGGAAACGCGAAGTTCAGCCTTTCTTCATCAAAACGGCGCTTCAACTCCAGGTTCATCGACTGGAAGCCTTCCAGATAGGCATCCCAGTTCGTATCGCCCCACCAATGCACCACCAGTATGTTCAACGATGAAGCGTCGAATTTGTTGAAATTCACGACCAGGTTGGAGGTTTTGGGGTGGCCTTTATATATTTCCCGGATGACGGCCATCGCGCGCTCAATCCTCGGCGTCGGGGTATCGTACGTCAG